>NZ_JBFAOF010000100.1:0-13646 GCF_040675125.1 Spirillospora sp. NPDC049652
ACGAGCCCGGTCGACGGCCCGCGCGCCGCCATGCGCCCGGACGCGACCGTGTACAGCGCGAGCGCCGCTGCGAGGAACGCCCCCGCCCCGACCCCGATCCCGAGAACCGACACCGCGGCCGACACCGCGAACACCGCGACGGGCCACCGGCGACGCACGGCCAACGGCAGCGCCGCCGCAACCGACACGGCCCAGGCCCGTCCGTCCAGCGGCTGGAGTCCCACCAGCGGTGGCAGCACGGCGAGCCCGCACGCCACCGCGGCGTTCCCGACCCCCTGCCTGACCGCGCGCCTCACCACCCGCGCACCGCCGTCCGCGTCACCGGCCCGCGAGGCCCGACTCGTAGGCCACGATCACGAGCTGGGCGCGGTCGCGGGCGTGCAGCTTGCTCAGCAGCCGCCCGACGTGCGTCTTCACCGTCGGCAGGCCGAGCCGCAGCCGCTCGGCGATCTCGGCGTTGCTCAGTCCCTCGGCGACCAGCCGCAGCACGTCCCGCTCCCGGTCGGTGATGCCGTCGATCGCGACCTCGGTCCGCCGCGCGAACGCCTCGACCAGCCGCCGCGCCACCGACGGCGCGAGCATGCTGTCCCCGGACGCGACGACCCTGATCCCCTCCAGCAGGTCGGCCGGGCGCGTGTCCTTCAGCAGGAACCCGCTCGCGCCCGCCCGCAGCGCCGCGAACACGTACGCGTCGAGGTCGAACATCGTCAGCACCAGCACCCGCGCGCCGCCCGCGTCCGGGTCGCCGCAGATCCGCCGGGTCGCCTCCACGCCGTCCAGGACGGGCATCCGGACGTCCATGAGCACCACGTCCGGCCGCAGCCGCCGCGCCAGTTCCACCGCCCGCTCCCCGTCGCCCGCCTCGCCGACGACCGCCAGGTCGGGCGCCGACTCGACGAGCAGCCGGAAGCTGCCCCGCAGCAACGCCTGGTCCTCCGCTATCAGGACCCGGACCGCCTCGCTCAGAACGCCTCCTCGTCGTCCGGAATGCCGGAAGCGTAACCCTCACACGTCCCGCTTCCGCAGCACGAGCAGCCCGCCCGCGACCGCCGCCGCCACCCAGGCCAGCAGCACCGCGCCGCCGAGCGCGGACCCCGGCTCGCCGTGCTCCGGCCGGACGGCCAGCAGCCGCGCCCCCGCCCGGTCGGGCAGGAACCGCGCGGCGGGCCTGCTCGCCTCGGAGATCGTCAGCAGTTGCGACCCCACGGTGACCAGCGGCAACAGCACGGCCAGCGGCACCAGCGCGGTCCGCGTCATCATCGTGAGGCCCGCCGCGAGCACGCACATCCCCGTCAGATACGCGACGGCGCCGACGAGCGCGCCCGGCACCCCGCTCTCGCCCAGCGACTTCCCGTACGGCCCGAGCGCCGCCTGCGTGACGGCGTCCGAGGCCACTACCGAGAACGCCACGACCGGCAGGGCCACCAGCACGACCGTGACCAGCTTCGCCGCGTGGAACCGCGCCCGCCCCGGCACCGCGAGCAGCGCGGGCCCGAGCGGATCCCCCGACACGGCCAGCACCCCGAACACGATCAGCGCGAGCATCCCGTACTGGACGCCGTCGAACCCCGCCTGCTGCGCGGTGAAGTCCGGCCGCACCATCAGGCTGTGCGAGTCGAGCGCCTGCCGTCCGGACGCCCCGTTCAGCGCTCCCACGCCGATGCTGACGACCGGCACCAGCGCCAGCGCGACGAGCGGCCCCCGGACGGTCCGGAGCTTCACGAGTTCGGCCCGCACCAGGTCGATCACCGCGCACCGCCCGTCAGCCGCAGGAACTCGTCCTCAAGGTCGCCCGTGAACGCGGACGTCCCGGCATCGGCGACGAGGCGGCCCCGCGCGACGACGACGAGCCGGTCGGCCGTCCGGGCCACCTCCCCGATCAGGTGACTCGACACCAGGACGGTCCGCCCCTCCGAGGCGAGCCCGCGCAGCAGCCCCCGAAGCCACCGGATCCCCTCGGGGTCGAGGCCGTTCGCGGGCTCGTCCAGGACCACGACCTCCGGATCCCCGAGCAGCGCCGCCGCGAGCCCGAGCCGCTGCCGCATCCCCTGCGAGTATCCGCCGACGCGCCGCCGACCGGCGTCCGCGAGCCCGACCAGCTCCAACACCTCCCGGACGCGCCGCACCCCGATCCCCTGCGACCGCGCGAGCCACAGCAGATGCGCGTGCCCGCTCCGCCCCCGGTGCGGCGCGGCCGTCTCCAGCAGCGCCCCGACCTGCAGCAACGGACGTCTCAGCTCCCCGTACCGCCGCCCCGCGACGAGCGCCCGCCCCGCGTCGGGAGCCGCCAGGCCGAGCATCATCCGCATCGTCGTGGACTTCCCGGCCCCATTGGGCCCCAGAAACCCGGTCACCATCCCCGGCCGAGCCGTGAACGAGAGACCGTCCACGGCCGTGACCGACCCATACCGCTTGCAGAGCCCTTCGACTTCGATCACGCCCCCACGCTCACACTCCCCGCCCCCGGAGCACATCGCCCCCCGGTCCCTCAACCCAGAGGACGACCGGCGAACTCGACGAGTCCGGCGCGGACGTCCGCGCCGGACTCCGGCAGGGGGGTCGTGAGGAGGTACGGCCGCCCTGGGCGCCCGCTCAGAGGCCGGAGGCGAGTTTGAGGGTGAGGGCGCCGGCGATGATGGCGGCGAAGGAGAGGAGCTTGGGGAGGGTGATCCTCTCCTTGTAGATCAGCGCCCCGAACAGGACGGTGCCGATCGAGCCGATGCCCGTCCAGATGGTGTAGCCGACGCTGACGTCGAGGGTGCGCAGGGCGAGGCTGAGCGTGAAGATGCCGCCGCTCGCCGCCAGCAGGGTCAGGACCGAGGGCCACAGCCGGGTGAAGCCGTGGGTCGCGTTGGTGCCGAGGGCGAAGGCGATCTCGAAGACGATGGCGAGCGCGAGGAAGAACCAGGCCATGGGGGGACTCCGTTCCGGGTCGGGAGGGGTTCGGGAGGGGGGGTTCAGGAGGCGGGGGAGAGCTTGTCGGACAGCTTGAGGCCGAGCACGCCGCCGATGATCAGGACGAACGCCAGGGCCTTCCAGACCGTCATGGACTCGTGGAAGATCACGGTGCCGAGGGCGACGGTGCCGACCGAGCCGATGCCGGTCCAGACCGTGTAGCCGACCCCGACGTCCAGGGTCTTGAGGGCCTGGCTGAGGAAGTAGATCCCGCCCGCGGCCGCGGCGGCGGTGAGCAGGGACGGCCAGAGCTCGGTGAAGCCGTGCGTCGCGTTGGTGGCGAGCGCGAACACCACTTCGAAGACCGAGGCGATGAGCAGGTAGATCCACGCCATGGGAAGCTCCAAGTATTTGTATGTACGTGCAAATTAGGCTGGGCAAGAGTATGCATGTACAAGTAATCTCGTGTCAATCAGTACGGAGGGACGGCGGCGATGAAGACGACGCTTCAGGGACGGGCCGACGCGCGGCTGTGGAACCGGGTCCTCGCGCTGCACGCGCGGGTGGAGCAGCGGCTCGGCACCGTCCTGCAGCGGGAGCACGGGCTGGGTCTCTCGGAGTACCGCGCGCTGGCCCTGCTGGCCGAGGCTCCCGACGGCGAGCTGCGCATGCAGGACCTCGCCGCCGGGCTCGGCCTGAACCAGAGCTCGGTCACCCGCCTGGCCGGACGGCTCGACGCCGCCGGGTACTGCTACCGCGACCTCTGCCCGGACGACCGGCGCGGCGTCTACACGGTGATCACCGACGCCGGGCGGGAGCGCTACCGGCAGGCCCGCCCCGTCTACGAGGCGGCCCTCACCGCGGCCCTGGACGAGGCGGACGAGACCGCCGAGGTGCTGGGCGCGACGCGTCCGGCCGAGTAGCGGACGCCGGGGCGGCTGTGGCCGGAGGAGTGAGGGCACCGCAAGGGTGCCCTCACCGCGGGGTCACTTGGTGCCGTAGACCGGCACGAGGGAGGCGCGCGCCAGGGTGTGGGCGGTGATGTTGAAGCCGACCACGGCGGGCATCGCGTCGGACGGGACGCCCAGGGAGTCCACGTCCAGGGCGTGGACGGTGAAGACGTAGCGGTGCGGGTCGCCGGGCGGCGGCGCGGCCCCGCCGAACTCCCTGTTCCCGTAGTCGTTGCGGGCCTGCACGCCGACCTTGGCGTCGGCGGTGCCCGCACCGGTCGCGAGCTCGGTGACGTCCGCCGGGACGTCGAACAGCAGCCAGTGCCAGAAACCGGAGCCGGTCGGGGCGTCCGGGTCGTAGCAGGTCACCGCGAAGCTCTTGGTCTCGGCGGGGAAGCCCGACCAGCGCAGGTGCGGCGACAGGTTCTCACCGGAGAAGCCCCAGTCGTTGAACACGTGCCTGTTCGCCAGGTGCTCCCCATCGGCGATGTCGTCGCTCTCCAGCGTGAACGACGGGACCTCGGGCAGGTGCTCGTGCGGGAGCGGCGGCTTGCCGGCCATGGTCAGTCCTCCTCCTGATAGCCGTTTTCCCCATACCTATCAGGCTCTCCGCCGGGTCCGTCGGGCCCGTCGGCCCCGGCGGACCGTCCATGCCCCCGCCGAGTCCGGCAACGGCACCCGAACGCGGGAAGACCCCGCCCGGGCCGGTGAGGGCCGATCGGGCGGGGTCCGGAAGGCGCGTTACTTCTGGGTGGCCTCGGTGTAGGCCTTGATGACCTCGTCGGGGTCGCCGTCCATGCGCATCTGGCCGTCGTCCAGCCAGATCACCCGGTCGCAGGTCTCGCGGACCACGTCGAGCTGGTGCGCGACCAGGAACACCGCGCCCGCCTCCTTGCGCAGCTCCTCGATCCGCCGCTTGGACTTGGCGCGGAACTTGCCGTCGCCGGTGGCCAGCGCCTCGTCGATCAGCAGCACGTCGTGGGTCTTGGCCGCGGCGATCGCGAACCGGAGCCGGGCGCCCATGCCGGACGAGTACGTCCGCATGGGGTAGTTGATGAAGCCCTCCTTGAGGCCGGCGAAGTCGACGACGTCCTGGTACTTCTCCCGGGTCTCCTGCGGGGTCATGCCCATCGCCAGGCAGCCGAGGACGATGTTGCGCTCGCCGGTGAGGTCCTTCATCAGGGCGGCGTTGACGCCCAGCAGCGACGGCTGGCCGTCGGTGTAGACCCCGCCGCGGGCGGGCGGCAGCAGGCCCGCGATGGCCTGCAGCAGCGTGGACTTGCCGGAGCCGTTGGTGCCGATCACGCCGACCGCCTCGCCGCGGTAGGCGACGAAGGACAGGCCCTTGATCGCGTGCACCTCGGTCATGCTCGGACGCTTCTGCCGCTTGATCACCCGGGACATCGCGGACGCGGCGTTGCCCTTGCCGCCCGCGCCGTACACGCGGTAGACGATGTGCAGGCCGTCCACCACGACGATCGGGTCGCGCGTCGGGTCGATGTCCACGGGGTTCTGCGCCAGCTGGGCGTTAACCACGGCCGTATCGCTCCTCGGCACGGTAGAAGAACATGAACCCGGCCACGAGGGCCACCACGGCCCAGAGCAGGGCGTAGATCCACAGCTGGGCGGTCGAGTGCTCGTGCAGGTCGTGGTGGACGTAGTGCCGGTACTTGCCGAGCAGGGTGTGCCGGCTCAGCTCCACGTACACATAGCCCGGGTTCGCCTTGAGGACCTCGCCGATCCAGGCGTGCGACTTCAGGAACGAGCTGTCCTTGATCAGCAGCGGGATCGACCAGATCACGCCGGACAGGTACAGCCAGGTGCGGGTGACGAACGGCAGCAGCTGGGTGATGTCGCGGTTGAACGCGCCCAGCCGGGCCATCATCATCCCGGCGCCGACGTTGAACATGAGCTGCATCCCGATCACCGGGACGAACAGCAGCATGTGCGGGGAGAGCGGCTCGCCGAACCCGATCACGATGACCATCAGGACGACCAGCGAGAGCAGCAGCTGCTGGAACTCCACGACCGCGATGGCGAGCGGCAGCGTGGCGCGCGGGAAGTGCAGCGCCCGGATCAGCGACAGGTTGTCGCCGACCGACTTGGAGCCCGACTGGATGGAGCGCTGCATGAAGCCGAACATGAACACGCCGGTCACCAGGAACGGCAGGAAGTCCGGCAGCCCGCGTGAGGTGTTGAGCAGCAGCCCGAAGATCAGGAAGTAGACGCCGACGTTCAGCAGAGGCGTGAGCAGCTGCCACACCTGGCCCAGGCGGGAGTCGCTGTACATCGCGATGTTCTTCGCTGACGCGAACGCCCAGATGAAGTGGCGCCGGTCCCAGACTTCCTGCAGGTACTTGCGCAGCGGGGGGCGGGCGGCGCTCTGCTTGAGGCCGAACCGGGCGGCGTAGGCGGCCAGGGACTCGCTGCTCCCGATGTTCATGCGTGGGGGTTCCGCGAGTGTGCCGACCGACTCGCCACCCGAGGAGCCGGTCGGTTCCGGGTGACTCATGCTCGGAAGCCTATTGCAGACAGCAGTCTGTGCGAGACGTTCGCCCTTATTTGAGGCCCCACACTGACCGAAAACGGGAGGTTCTGGGACGTCACGGTTATTTGTGGTCAACGTCACACCCCCAGGGCTCGGCGGCCCGTCCGCCGCGAGGCCGCTCTCCGTCGCGTGATCGGGGGGAATCATGTTCCTCTCGTGGGGGATACCCGTCTCATGCAATCGACTCACCGGACGGCACCGAAGACCGCACCCCCCGTGGCCGGAGGAGCGGCCGGCGGCGGCGGTGGCCTGCTGGCACGACTCGGCCGCCTGGACCGGGACGCGTTCGCCTGGGTCGCCGCGGCCCGGCTGCCCGGCCTCGAAGGCGTCCTCCCCAGGCTCTCCCACACCGCCGACCACGGCGTCCTGTGGTTCGGCACGGCGGCGGCGCTCGGCGCCTCGGGCCGCCCCCGGCTGCGCCGCGCCGCCCTGCGCGGCCTCGCCGGGATCGCGGTGGCCAGCCCGGTCGTCAACCTGCTCGGCAAGCAGGCGTTCCGCCGCCGCCGACCGGTCGTGGACCTGGTGCCGCCGGTCCGGATCCGCTGGAAGCTGCCGACCTCGCACGCCTTCCCGTCCGGCCACACCGCCTCGGCCGCCGCGTTCGCCGCGGGCGTCGCCATGGAGGCCCCGCCCGCCGTGGCCGCCCCGATCGCCGGGCTCGCCGCCGCCGTCGGCTTCTCCCGCGTCTACACCGGCGCGCACTACCCGGGGGACGTCCTGGCGGGCGCGGCGGTCGGCGTCCTCGCCGCCGCCGGCACCCGGATGGTCTGGCCCGCGCGTCCGGCGATCGCGAAGGTCTCGCCCACCGCCACCGAGCAGATGGTCGTGGACGGCGAGGGCCGCGGGGTCGTCGCCGTGGTGAACATGGGGTCCGGCTCCAACCACGGGGACGACTCGCCGCTGCCCAGCCGGGCCGAGTCGGTCGCCCGGATCCTGGAGCGCGAGCTGCCCGCCGCCGAGGTCATCCGGTTCTCCGAGGACGGCGAGGGGGACGGTGTGGTCGGCGGCGACCTGGCCCGGATCCTGGACGACGCCGCCTCCCGGGCCGAGGCCCTGGCCGTCGTCGGCGGTGACGGCACGGTGAACGCCGCCGCCCGCGCCGCCCTCGCCAACAAGGTGCCGCTGCTGGTCGTCCCCGGCGGCACCTTCGACCACTTCGCCCGCGCGCTCGGCATCGAGACCGTCACCGACGCCGTGACCGCCTACCGGGACGGCCGCATCGGCCGCGTGGACGTGGGCCGCGTGTCCCCCGGCGACATCACCTTCCTCAACACCGCGAGCTTCGGGGCCTACACGCACCTGGTCAGCCGGCGGGAGAAGCTGGAGGGACGGCTCGGCAAGTGGCCCGCGATGGCCGTGGCCGCCGTCCGCACGCTGCGCGGCTTCGAACCGCACGACATGATCGTGGACGGGGTCCCGCGCAAGGTCTGGCTCGCGTTCGTCGGAAACGGCGTCTACGGCTCGCGCGGCCCCGCCCCGACCTGGCGGACGAGCCTGAACGACGGTCTCTTCGACATCCGCCTCGTCGAGATCGGCCGGCACGTCCCGCGCGCGCGGGCGCTGGCGTCCGTGATGGCCGGCGGCCTCCACCTTGCTCCGGGCCTCCGGGACTGGAAGAGCGGTGTGCTGGAGCTCACGCACAAGAACGGCGGGTTCAAGATCGCGGTGGACGGAGAGGTCACCGAGCTTCCGTCCACGGTCAGGTTCACCGTCGATCCCCGCGCGCTCCAGGTCTTCGTACCGCTCCGACCGCACTGACGCGCCAGGCCCGGGAAGCTCAGCGGGCGGAGCCGGTCAGCGGGAGGCGGGTGAGGCCGGTCACCACGGGTGAGCCGTTCCAGGCGGGCGCGCCGGTCACGGTCAGGCGCGGATGGCGCAGCAGGGCCTCCTCCAGCAGGATCCGGATCTCCATCCGGGCCAGCGCCGCGCCGAGGCAGAAGTGCGGCCCGTACCCGAAGGCCAGGTTCGGGCCGGCCGGACGGCGCGCGATGTCGAACCGCCCGGCGTCCCGCCCGAAGGCGGCCGGGTCGTGGTTCGCCGCGCCGAACAGCAGCATCACGTGTTCACCCGCGCGGACCACGGCCTCGCCGAGCGGGACGTCCCGGGTCGCGGTCCGCAGGAAGTAGGCGACCGGCGAGGTCCAGCGCAGGATCTCCTCGACCGCCGACGGCAGCAGGCCCGGCCGGTCGCGGAGCGTCGTCCACTGGGCTGGGTGGGACGCGAACGCCAGCAGCCCGCCCGAGATCGCGTGCCGGGTCGTCTCGTTCCCGGCCACCAGCAGCTGGATCAGGAACATCACCAGTTCCAGGTCGGTGAGCCGGTCGCCGTCCAGCTCGGCCAGCGCGAGCCGGGAGATCACGTCGTCGCGGGGCTCGGCGCGCCGCCGGTGCGCGGTCTCCAGGAGGAACGTGCCGCACTCGACGCGCAGCGCGTCCCGCTCGTCCGCCGGAAGGTCGGACGCCCCCGGGACGATCGCCTCGGTCCAGCGGTGGAACCGCGGCCAGTCCGCCTCCGGGACGCCGAGCAGCAGGCAGATCACCTGCAGCGGCAGCGGGACGGCGAGCCCGGCCACCGCGTCGAAATCCGGCGGCAGCCCGTCCAGCAGCGTGCGCACACGGTCGCGGACCGCCCCCTCCAGTGCCCGGGTGACGGCAGGGCGGAACGCCGGGGCGACCAGCCCCCGGTACCGGGTGTGGTCCGGCGGATCGGTGTGCATGATCGTCGGCGGCGCGGCGTAGCTGCTCCCGATCTCCGAGACGAGGATCCCGTCCCGGGACCGGAACGCCTCCGGGTCGGCCGCGGCCCGCTGCACCTGCGCGTGCGAGCCGGCGATCCACAGTGGCAGCGCCGGATGCCGGACCGGGCTCCGCTCGCGGATCTCCGCGTAGAGCCCGAACGGGTGCCCGGAGCCGAACGCGCCGTCGGGGAAGTCCTCGGCGATCACCGCAGGATGCCGGCCGGACGCGGGATCGCGGCGGCGTCGCAGAGGGCCAGGTAGGCGTTCAGCGTGGACTCGCCGTCCACGACACCGCTGATCTGCCCGTCCTCGCCGTACTCGATGAACGCGCCCTGGACCACGAAGAGGATCTCGGTGTCGTCCTCCAGGACGGTCAGCGTGTGGACCGATCCCGGGGGCTCGTGGATGAAGGTCCCGGCGACGTAGTCGACGCCGTACTCGGCGTACCGCCAGCGGCCCGAGAAGGTGTGGGCGTGGACGGAGCCCGTGTGCTTGTGCGTCGGCAGCCCGAACCCGGCGGCGAACCGGTTGCGGACGACCCACGTGTCCGCCGTGACCTGCAGCACCTTCAGCCCCACCGGCCCCGCCTGCACCCAGGGGATGTCGTCGTCGTGGACGTGCCCGACCGTGATCGCCTCAGTCATGGAGCAAACGCTAGGTAGGCAATCTCTCGGGCACAAGGCCCACGGGCCCCCCGGCTCCGCCCAGGCGCTCTCCGGTGCGGAGCCTGACCGGCCCGGTGCGGAGCTTGATCGGCGCGGTCCGGTTCGTCCGGGCGCGGCCGGGTAAGGGTGCGAGCGGTGCCGTCCGCACGGATCGGAGGAGAGCGCGATGCCCAACGGTGTTGACCCGAGCGACCTCGGCGAGGACGACCTGCTGCGCGAACTGGGACATCTCTATGCCACCCGCATGGAGACGCTCCGGCACGGGTCCGACAACGCGTTCAGCGAGCACACCCGCCGGATGAACCAGTACGAGGCCGAGTACGTGCGCCGCAGGCCGGGCCGCGAAGTGGACCCCGAGAGGCTCCGCGCCGGCGCCCGAGCCCGCTGACCGTCCTATCCGCCGACCACCCCGCGCGGCCCGTCGCCGGCGGGGTCAGCGGGTGACGACCATGCGCAGGATCCTGCGGCGGGCCTGCGCGCTGAACTCGGCGCTGTCGTTGACGCGCGGGAACGGCTCGTCCGGCACGGGGACGCCAAGGAACGCGCACAGCGGCTCCCAGCCCTGCTTCACCTCGTAGACCAGCAGCCGGTCGGCCGGGACGGTCTCGACGACCTCGGCCGTGTGCCGCTCGAACCGCGCCGCCAGCTCCTCGTCGGACAGATCGACGAAACCCCGCAGCTCGGGCATGGACGACGTCATCTCCGCGAACGCCGCGAACTGCGTGCCGAGCATCGACGACAGCGCGACCATCGCCCGCCCTGACGGACGGCCGGTCCGGGCGTGCTGGTCCAGGATCGTCGTGCGCATGCTCGCGGCCCACGCGTGGGGGTCCCGCACGCTCAGCACGACCTTCGCTGCCTCGTAGTGGGCGGTGGTCTCGCGCCAGTAGGCGGCGGACGGCCAGTCCACCGCCGAGCGGTAGCCGGTGAACAGCGTCTCCCACGGGACGGGTTCACCGCGCGTCTTGGCCAGCCACGCCTGGAGCTGGCCGGGGCGGCGCATCTCCATCATGTGGTGGCAGGGGCCGAAGCCGAGCCGTTCCAGAGCGGTCTTCAGGGAGAGGGTGCCGGTGCGCCCGTATCCCGCGCCGATGACGTCCACGCCGTGACCGTCACATTCCGCGACGGCCCGGTCAAGGCGCACACGGCCAAAGTGACGGAGACCTGACCGAAAAGGACGTCGGACGGCCCGCGGCGGCCATCGGAGGGTGTCGAGGGCGAGCACGGCCGGCCTGGCGCCGTCCTCGCGTCCCCCCGTGATCCCCGTCCGGGCCTGGCGATCTGACCTGCGGAGACGTCATACCGACGGTTGGGACGGCCGATCGGTTTACCTCGCGTGATCTATCCCATTTGGGATGTCCGAAAGTGGGCACCCGCCGGTGGCCTTTGCGTAACGTGGGCCGGGTCGTCCGCGCGGTTGGAGGTGGGGCCCGGTCATGGTCCGGCATCGGAGGAGGCATCCGGGACGTACGGAACGGATGCGCCGATGGTGGCCCGTCATGACCGGTGTGCCGGTCGCGGCGGTCGCGCTCGCCGGCGGGTACGCGTTCGCGGCGGGGGGAGGCCCGGCCCTGCGGTCGCCCGTCGGCGCGGGCCCCGGAGCCGACGGGCGCCGTCCCGCGGATCCGTCCTCGGCCCGGCCCGCCGCCACCGCCCCGCATGACGGATCGCGGCAGCTCGCCAGCTACACCACCGAGTTCAAGCCCGGCGAGGCGCGCGTGACGAACATCCGGCTCGGCGCGGAGGCCATCGACGGCCATGTCGTCCCGGCCGGCGACTCGTTCTCGTTCAACAAGGTCGTCGGGCCGCGCAGCGCGCGCCGCGGCTACGTGCCCGCGCCGACGATCGTCGGGTCCCGGCTGGTGGACGACCTCGGCGGCGGCATCTGCCAGGTCTCGGCGACGCTGTGGAACGCGGTGTTCGAGGCCGGGCTGAAGATCACCAAGTCGCATCCGCACACGTTGTGGATGCCCGAGTACCCGCGGGGCCGGGAGGCGGCGGTGGCCTGGCCGTCGCTCGACCTCGTCTGGCGCAACGACTCGGGCGGACCGGTCCGCATCAGCACCCGCGTCACCGAGGACTCCCTGACCGTCGCCCTGTGGGGGACGCCGAAGTACGAGGTGAAGGCCGCCACGTCCAAGCGGTACGCCCTCACCCGCGCCGGGACCTTCACCGACGCGAGCCGCCGCTGCGTCCCGATGCCCGGCGGGCCCGGCTTCCAGATCGACGTCTACCGGACGCTGTCGCGCGACGGCAGGACCGTCCGCCGCGACCGCTTCCACACCGTCTACCAGCCGGAACCCAAGGTCACCTGCACCGGACGCTGAATGGCCCGCTCCGACGCTGAGCGGCGCGCCACCGCCGGTGCGGACAAAGGCGCTCAATCCAGCGATCAACGTGCGCTACCGTCGCGGACCATGGAAACTCCGGCGTTCAGGCGAAGGGACTTCGGCAGGCTCGCGGCGCTCGGCGTGGGCGGGCCCGCGCTGCTGGCCGCGTGCGGTGAGGGCGGCGGCGCGCACGACGCGTCCGCCGTGGCGCAGAACGGCCCGGCCGCGGCCCGCGGCTGGAAGGTCACCGGGCAGGCGCTGCCCGGGCTCGGCGGCTTCGACGCGACGGTGAAGAGCTTCATGCAGGCGCGGAACATCCCGTGCGGCCAGCTCGCCGTCGCCCGCAAGGGGAAGCTGCTGCTCGCGCGCGGCTACACCTGGAGCGCGGACACCGCGCTGAAGACCGGACCGACCTCGCTGTTCCGCATCGCCAGCATCTCCAAGCCGATCACCGCGACCGCCGTCCTGCGGCTCATCCAGGACGGCAGGCTCAAGCCGACCGACAAGGTCGCGACGCTCCTTAAGCTGCCGACCACCGCCGACCCGAGGCTCAAGGACGTGACCGTCCTGCGGCTGCTGCAGCACCTCGGCGGCTGGGACCGCGCCAAGTCGCCCGACCCGATGTTCCAGGACGCGGCGATCGCCAAGGCGCTGCACAAGGGCCTGCCGGTCAGCCGCGCCGACATCATGAAGTGGGAGTCGGGCCGCAAGCTCGACCACAAGCCCGGCAGCGCCTACGCCTACAGCAACTACGGCTACATGCTGCTCGGCCGGATCATCGAGAAGGTCTCCGGGCAGTCCTACGCGTCCTATGTCCAGGCGAAGGTGCTGGGACCGCGCGGCATCAAGCGGATGAAGCTCGCCCACGGCCTGACGAAGGCCGCCGGCGAGGTGCCGTACTACTCGTCCTACAAGGGCCGGACCGTCTACGACAACAGCGGCAGGCAGGTCGCGTTCCCGTACGGCGGGTTCAACATCGAGAACATGGACGCGCACGGCGGCTGGCTCAGCAGCGCGGTGGACCTGACCCGGTTCGCGCGGATCTACGACGGCGGCACGTCCGTGCTGAACGCCGCGTCGATCTCCCGCGCGTTCGCCAAGCCGGAGACGGGGATCAACTCGAACGGCTGGTACTACGGCGCGGGCTGGATGGTCCGGCCGGTCACCGGCGGCCGCAACACCTGGCATGACGGCAGCCTGGCGGGCACGAGCACCCTGCTCGTCCGCCGCTTCGACGGGCTGACGTGGGCGGTGCTGTTCGACCAGCGGCAGGAAGGCACCCAGCCCTCCTACGGCGACATCGACGGCGCGCTGCACAAGGCCGCGAACGCCGTCCGGACGTGGCCCACCGGCGATCTGTACGGGTCCTACTTCTAAAACGGGCGACCCTCTAACCCGTCGCCTCGCCGCGAATGCGGGCGGCGCGCGCGAACTGGTCGTCCAGGCGGCGCGGGAACGGCATGATCCGATGCCGTTCCCGCCACGGCGCGAACTGCCGGACGGCGTTGAAGCCGCCAGATA
>NZ_JBFAOF010000101.1:0-13622 GCF_040675125.1 Spirillospora sp. NPDC049652
CGGGCGGCGTGGTGGGCGCCGGGGCCGGGACGGAGGCGGGTGTCGCGTCGGGTGCCGGGGCCGATCCGGCGGCGGGTGCCGGGGCCGGAGTGGGGGCCGACGCGGCGGCGGGGCGCTGCGGGGACGTCATGTGACTCACCTTACAACCTGATTGCTTAACTTAAGTAAGTATAATCGTCCGGTCCCACGGCGCGTCCCCGGACGCTCCCCCACAGCACGGAAGGCCGACCAACTCCATGACCCGCGCCACCGCGGCGCAGCCCGGCTCCGCCGGGCGTCCCGCTCCCGCCGCCCACACCGGGCTCGTGCTGTTCGCGCTCGCCATCGCCGGAATGGTGGTGTCGGTGCAGCAGACCCTCGTGATCCCGCTGCTGCCCCGGCTGATGCAGCACTTCGACGCCTCGGTCACCACGGTGACCTGGGTGTTCACCGCGTCCCTGCTGGCCGGGGCGGTGGCGACGCCGCTGCTGTCCCGGTTCGGCGACATGTACGGCAAGAAGACGATGATCCTGCTGGCGATGGCGCTGCTCACCCTCGGCTCGGTGGTCTGCGCGCTGTCGTCCTCGCTCGGGGTGCTGGTCACCGGGCGGGCGCTGCAGGGCGTGTCCTCGGCGATGATCCCGCTCGCCATCGGGATGATCCGCGACACCTTCCCCCGCGAGAAGGTCACCACGGCGATCGGCCTGGTCAGCGCGACGATGGGCGTCGGCGGCACCGCCGGCATGATCGTCACCGGGCTGATCGCCGACCACACCGAGAGCTACCGTCCGGTGTTCTGGATCGCGGCGGGGCTCGCCGCGGCCGGGATGGTCCTGGTGGCGGTCAGCGCCAAGGACCTGGGCGCCCGGCACGGCGGACGGCCCGACCTCGCGGGCGCGGCGCTGCTGGCCGGGTTCCTGGTCAGCCTGCTGCTCGGCATCAGCGAGGGCAACGCGTGGGGCTGGACGTCCGGGCGGGTGCTCGGGCTGTTCGCCGCCGCGGTGGTGCTGTGCGCGGTGTGGGTGGCCGTCGAGCTGCGCGTCCGCGAGCCGCTGGTGCGGCTGAACCTGCTGGTCGGGCCGAAGTCGCTGACCGCCAACCTGGCGTCGGTGCTGCTCGGCTTCTCGATGTTCGCCGCGTTCACCCTGATCTCCAACTTCGTCCAGTCGCCCAAGGACAAGATCGGCTACGGGCTGGGCGGGTCGGTGCTGGACGTCGGCCTGTACATGCTGCCGAGCACCGTCACGATGCTGGTCTTCTCGGCCCTGGCCGGGCGGATCGCGGCGCGCCTCGGCCCGGCGTTCACCCTGGCGATCGGGTCGGTGTTCGCGGGCCTCAGCTACGTGTGGCTGGCGGTGTCCAACGGGCACGTGTACGACGTCCTGGCGTTCAGCGCGATCCAGGGCATCGGGTTCGGCGTGGCGTACGCGGCGCTCGGGACGCTGGCCGTCCAGCACGTGCCGATGAGCCAGAGCGGCATCGCCTCCGGCATCAACTCGCTGGTGCGGACGGCGGGCGGCAGCATCGCGGGCGCGGTCACCGCGTCGGTGCTGACCAGCCGCGTCATCCCGCACACGCCGGTGCCGACGCTGGACGCCTACGTGCTGTGCTTCTGGATCGTGGCGGCGGGCGCGGGCCTGGCGGCGCTGGTGGCGCTGTTCCACGGGCTGCGGCACGGCTCGCACCACCAGCACGTGGAGGAGACGGCCCCCTCGGTGGTCGTCGAGGCGAAGGGCTGACGTCCGAGGACGCTCGCGGAGGGCCTCTCCGGATCGCGCTTGAGGGTGCGGTCCCGGCGAGGCCCTCTTCGCGTTACCGGCAGGCCGGAACGGCGGCCGGGACGGCCGGAAGGACGGGACGGGCGTCCGAAACGGCGGCGCGGGCGTCAAGGACGGTGGTCCTGGCGTCCGGTCACCCTGGCGGGACGGTCCGGGGCCCTTGACGGGAGGCGTCCGCGCCGTCCCTTATAGGGGTGCGCCCCGAAAACAGAACACCAGCAGGGGCCGGGGAGCCGACCGGAGGACGAGGACGACATGGGTGCCTACGCCGCGGCATTCGAACGCAGCATCTCCGACCCCACCCGCTTCTGGGGGCTGGCCGCTCGCGACATCCGCTGGCTGGTGCCGCCCGACCGGGTCCTGGACGACGGCGCCCCACCGTTCTACCGCTGGTTCACCGGCGGTGAGCTGAACACCTGCGACAACGCGCTGGACCGGCATGTGGAGGAGGGGCGCGGCGACCAGCCGGCGCTGATCTACGACTCCCCCGTGGCCGGGACGGTCCAGACCTTCACCTACCGGGAGCTGACCGACCTGGTCGCGCGGTTCGCCGGGGCGCTGCGCGCGCAGGGCGTCGACCGGGGCGACCGCGTGGTCGTCTACCTGCCGATGATCCCCGAGGCGGTCGTCGCGATGCTCGCGTGCGCGCGGATCGGCGCGGTGCACTCGGTGGTGTTCGGCGGGTTCGCCGCGCGGGAGCTGGCGGCGCGGATCGACCACGCCCGTCCGAAGGCGGTCGTGTCGGCGTCGTGCGGGGTGGAGGGGTCCCGGCTGGTCGCCTACAAGCCGCTGCTGGACGAGGCGCTGGAGATGGCGTCGCACAAGGTCGAGCGGTGCGTGGTCCGGCAGCGCCCGCAGCTGCACGCCGACCTGGTCCGGCCGCGCGACGTGGACTGGGACGAGGCGGTCGCGGCGGCCGAGCCGGCCGGGTGCGTGCCGGTGGCCGCGACCGACCCGCTGTACATCCTGTACACCTCCGGGACGACGGGGCGGCCGAAGGGGGTCGTCCGCGACAACGGCGGGCACGCGGTGGCGCTGCGCTGGTCGATGGAGAACCTGTTCGGGGTGGGGCCGGGGGACGTGTTCTGGGCGGCGTCCGACGTCGGCTGGGTCGTCGGGCACTCCTACATCGTGTACGCACCGCTGCTGACGGGCTGCGCGACGGTGCTGTACGAGGGCAAGCCGGTGGGGACGCCGGACGCGGGCGCGTTCTGGCGGGTCGCGGCGCAGCACCGCGTGAAGGTGCTGTTCACCGCGCCGACCGCGATCCGGGCGATCAAGAAGGAGGACCCGGACGGGCGGTTGCTGGCGCGGCACGACCTCGGCGCGCTGGACACGCTGTTCCTGGCGGGCGAGCGCCTGGACCCGGACACCTACCACTGGGCGGCGCGGATGCTGGACCGTCCGGTCGTGGACCACTGGTGGCAGACCGAGACGGGCTGGCCGATGGTGTGCAACCCGCGCGGGCTGGAGCCGCTGCCGGTGAAGCCGGGGTCGCCGTCGGTGCCGGTGCCCGGCTACGACGTGCGGGTGCTGCGGCCGGACGGGTCGCCCGCCGCGCCGGGCGAGGAGGGCGACCTCGTGGTCCGGCTGCCGCTGCCGCCGGGGACGCTGCCGACGCTGTGGCAGGACGACGCGCGGTTCGTCGAGTCGTACCTGACCCGGTTCCCGGGCCACTACCTCAGCGGCGACGGCGGGCGGATCGACGAGGACGGCTACGTGTGGGTGATGGGCCGCACCGACGACGTGGTCAACGTGGCCGGGCACCGGCTGTCGACGGGCGTGATGGAGGAGGTGATGGCGGCGCACCCGGCGGTGGCCGAGTGCGCGGTCATCGGGGTGCGGGACGCGCTGAAGGGCCAGGTGCCGCGCGGCCTGGTGGTGCTGAAGAGCGGCGCGGACGACGCGCCGGAGGCGGTGTGCGCGGAGCTGGTCGCGATGGTCCGCGAGCAGGTCGGGCCGGTGGCGGCGCTCAGGCAGGTCGCGGTGGTGCCGGCGCTGCCCAAGACGCGCTCGGGGAAGATCCTGCGGGCGGCCATGCGCGGGATCGCCGACGGCCGGGACGTCCCGGTGCCGTCGACGATCGAGGACCCGGCCGTGCTGGAGAGCCTGCGGCCCGTCCTGCGCGGTCCCGCCCCCGCCCCTGGCCCAGCCGCTGGCCCCGTCCCCGGTTCCGGTCCGGGCTCCAGTGCCGGCCCGGACTCCGGTTCCGGTGCGCCGGCCTAGCTAGCGGGCCGTCTTCTTGGGCCAGAAGGTCGCCACCAGGTACACGCCGATCACGGCGAAGACGATCTGGAACACCGTCTCCCAGAAGTTCCAGCCGTGCGTCTTCAGGCCGAACAGGTGCGCGACGCCGGTGCCGAGGAAGGCGGCGATGATACCGACGACGATCGTCAGCCAGATCGACATGTGCTGCTTTCCCGGCACGATGAGCCGGCCCAGCGCGCCGATGATCGCTCCGAAGATGATGGCGGTGATGATGCCACCGATGGTCATGTCCGCTCCCCCGGTCAGTCCGGGCCCCGCTCCGTCACGGAACCTTCGCAGGTCAGATACCCCGGGAAAGGATCAATGACACGGTCCGCGATGATCTGGTCACGCAGGGCCGGGGGGCGCGGGCCTCAGTGGGTGGTGACGATCAGCTCGCGGTCCTCGCCCATCAGGCGCCGCAGCGACCGGACGAACAGGAACAGCAGGACGCCGGCCAGGACCGAGAACACGCCGAGCACCAGGAAGTACCGCACGTCGCCCCAGGTGTGCTGGAGGCGCGCGACCTGGCCGCCGACGGCGTCCCCGGCGGCGGTGGCGAGGAACCACAGGCCCATCATCTGGCTGGCGAACGCGGTCGGGGCGAGGCGGGTGGTGACCGACAGGCCGACCGGCGACAGCGACAGCTCGCCGAGGGTCTGCAGCAGATAGACGGCGATCAGCCACAGCAGGGAGACCTTGACGGTGCCGCCGTGGGTGGCGTGCGAGGCGAACGACATGACGACGAACGACAGGCCGCTCATGATGAGCGCGAACCCGAACTTCATCCCCGTGGACACCCGGTCGCCGAGGCGCAGCCAGAGCCAGGCGAAGACCGCCGAGAAGGAGATCACCAGGATCGGGTTGATGTTCTGGGTCCAGGACGCGGGCATGTGCCAGCCGAACACGTTCAGGTCCACGTTGTCGTTGGCGAAGATGTTCAGCGGCCCGGCCGCCTGGTCGAAGATCATCCAGAACAGGGCGGCGGCGAGGAACAGCCACACGTAGGCGCGCAGCTTCACCCGCTCGTCCGCGCTGACCTCGTGGCTGCGGAACATGTAGCCGAAGTAGACCACCGGGACGACGATCGCGAGGACCGTCAGCGCGACGGTGACCGCGTCCACGGTGAGGGTGCCGGTGACGGCGGCGACCACCACGAGCACGGCGGCGGCCGCGACGACCACGCCGGCGATCCGCAGGAACCGGGAGCGCTCCTGCGGGGTGAGCCGGTGGCCGGGCCGCTCGCCGACGCCGCGCAGGTGCTTGCCGCCGAGGACGTACTGGACGATGCCGAGCGCCATGCCGACGGCGGCGGCGCCGAACCCGAGGTGCCAGTTGATGTTCTGGCCCAGGTAGCCGACCAGGAAGGGGGCGAGCGAGCCGATGTTGATGCCCATGTAGAACAGGGAGAACGCCGAGTCGCGGCGGGCGCTGTCCTCGCCGACGTAGAGCTTGCCGACCATCGTGGAGATGTTCGGCTTCAGCAGTCCGGTGCCGAGGATGATCAGCACCAGGCCGAGGTAGACGAACCCGGCGCCGCCGGGGATCGCCATCGAGACGTGGCCCAGCATGATGACGACGGCGCCGACCAGGACGGCCCGGCGCGCGCCGAGGATGCGGTCGGCGATCCAGCCGCCGGGCAGCGCGACGAAGTAGACCATCGCCATGTAGACGCCGAGCAGCGCCTTCGCCGTCCCCTCGGCCATGCCGAGACCCGAGTCGGACGGCGGCGCGATCAGGAACAGGACCAGGATCGCGCGCAGTCCGTAGAAGCTGAACCGCTCCCACATCTCGGTGAAGAACAGCGTGGCCAGCCCCCACGGGTGGCCGAAGAACGTGCGCCCCTCGGGCGCACGGCCCGACGTCGATGTCGCCATGCGGATTCGTTGTCCCCCCACAGTCGCCGCGACCGGCACGACCGGCCCCCGCCGGCGCTCCTCGCGGAACGTACCCGTGCGGTCGCGGAATGAAAGACCGGACAGAATGGTACTCCGGCGATATCAGTGCCGTATCCGGTCATGCCGGTGCCGCGTTCCGCGCGCCCGCCGCCGCCGCACGACCGGGTGGATCTTGCCCGCGACGCGTGCCGCGTGGTGCGATGCTGTCCGCAAGTACTTACTGACTAGCGGAGGGCGCGATGACCACCATCTGCACGGTGCTGGCCCGGACCGTGGAGCGGCACGGCGACCTGCCGGCCTACTCCGACCGGGTGGACGGCGCGTGGCGGACCCGCACCTGGGCGCGGTTCCGGGACGCCGCGCTGGAGGCCGCCGCCGGGTTCGCCGAGCTCGGCCTGGCCCCCGGCGAGGTGGTCGCGCTGATGATGCCGAACCGCAGCGAGCACGTCCTCGCCGACCTCGGCGCGGTGCACGCGGGCGGCGTCCCCACGACCGTCTACGCCACCCTCGCCGCCGAGCAGATCGCCTTCATCGCCGCCGACTGCCGCGCCCGCTACGCCGTGCTGGACGGCCGCGAGCAGCTCGACCGCTGGCTGCCCGTCCTGGACCGGCTGCCGGAGCTGCGCCGCGTCATCGTCCTGGACGCCGGCGCCTGCCCGGCCGGCGACCGCTACCTCACCTGGGACGCCTTCGTGGAGCTCGGCCGCGCCCGGCTCGCCGCCGACGCCGCCGGGGTCGAGGCCCGGTGGCGCGCGGTCCGGCCGTCCGACACCCTCACCCTGCTCTACACCTCGGGCACCACCGGCCACCCCAAGGGCGTGCTGATCACGCACGCCATGGCCCTCGCCGAGACCGCGATGGTGGACGCCGCCTCGATCCTGCCCGACCACAACGTGGCGGTGTCCTACCTGCCGTTCGCGCACATCGCCGACCGGGAGCTCAGCTACTACCTGCCGATCCGGCGCGCGGCGCACGTCCACTTCTGCCCGGACCCGGCGCAGCTCACGACCGTCCTGCGCGAGGTCCGGCCGCACGGCTTCTTCGGCGTCCCGCGCGTCTGGGAGAAGATCATGGCGGGCATCCAGGCCGTCCTCGCGGGCGAGCCGGACGAGGCCAAGCGGCAGGCCGTCGAGGCGGCCCTGGAGGCCGGACGCGCCTACGTGGCCGCGCAGGAGTTCGGCAACCGGCTCACCCCCGAGATCCAGGCGGCCTTCGAGCGCGCCGACGCGGCCGTCCTCGCGCCCATGCGCGGGCTGCTCGGGCTGGACCGCGTCCGGCAGGCGTCCAGCGCCGCCGCGCCGCTGCCGGTCGAGGTGGCGCGGTTCTTCGCCGGCCTCGGCCTGAAGATCTTCGACGCCTACGGGATGACCGAGACGACCGGCGCGGTCACCGCCAACCTCGACGACTGCTTCAAGCTCGGCACCGTCGGACGCCCCTTCCCCGGCGTCGACCTGAAACTGGCCGACGACGGCGAGATCCTGGTGCGCGGCGCGTCGGTCACCCCCGGCTACCTGGGCCGCCCGGACGCCACCGCCGAGGCGTTCACCCCCGACGGCTACCTGCGCACCGGCGACATCGGCGTCCTGGACGACGACGGATTCCTGCGCGTCGTCGACCGCAAGAAGGAGATCATCATCACGGCGGGCGGGGAGAACGTCGCGCCGTCCCTCATCGAGAACCACCTGAAGGAGCATCCGCTGGTCGGCCAGGCCCTGGCGTTCGGCGACGGCCGCCCCTACCTGGTCGCGCTGATCACGCTGGACGGCGAGGTGGCCCCGGTCTGGGCCGCCGCCCACGGCATCGACGCCACCGACACGGCGGAGCTCGCCGAGAACCCGCTCGTGCTGGCGGAGGTGGCGGACGCGGTCGCCGACGCCAACGCCCGGCTGGCCCGCGTCCAGCAGATCAAGCGGTGGCGGCTGCTGCCCGCCGAGTGGACCGCCGAGTCCGAGGAGCTCACCCCCACCCTCAAGCTCCGGCGCCGCGTCGTGCACGCCAAGTACGCCGACGCGCTCGCCTCCCTCTACGCCCCCTGATCCCGATAGGCTCGCGGGCGGAGGCGGGCGAGCGCCTGGTGGCCTCCCCTGCCTTCAAAGCAGGTGGTCCCGAGCACCTCGGGACGGCGGGTTCGATCCCCGCCCGCCTCCGCCACCGGATCGGTCCCCGGCATGGACGGGAAAACGGCTGGTCGCCCCTCCTTCGGCTCAGATGTTGATGAGCTCGTGGCTTCCGGCCCACGCCGAAGCGATCGCGGCCCCCTCAATGATCAGCCGGTGGTCCTTCCTGTTCAGTTTGACTGGTCTGAGGTCCCGTGGCCCATAAGAGAGTGCCGCTTCGCAGTTGCGGGCGATCTCGACCCGTACGCGCAGCCCGCTTCTCAGCGCGTCGACGACATGCTCGTTGACACGCAGGTTCTGGTTTCCCTCTTTGCCGTTCTTCTTCGGCTTCGAGCGGCCCGGTCCGCAGTACTGCCCCATGCGGCGTGTCAAGTTGGCCGTTTCACCGATGTACGCGGCCACGTGGTGCTCCCGGGGGAACAGGAAGCGATAGATGGCCCCTTCCCTACCGGCTTCGCGTTTCCCCTCCGGGGTGAGTTCAAGGGTCAGCCTTTCTTCAGGCGTGAGCCGGAACTCGCCTATGGGGAGCCAATCCCAGGTGATGCGCACCTCTTCACTCATGAGCGATCACCGTAGTGAGCGAGGAGCCGGCCTGGTGGGAATACTCCTGCATTGACAGGAGTGTCTGGGACGTGTGATCGTCGGGCTCAGTCGCGGAGGGGCGCCGTCGCCGTCCGCCTTGGGAGGCGAAGCGTGACGACCAGTTCCCGCCCGGCCGTGTGCCCTGTCACGTTCCCCTTTCCGGCCGACGGCGACCCCCTGGCCCCGCCCGCGGTCCCCGGTGGACGCGTCGTCCCGATCTCGCTGCCGGACCGGCCGGACGGGCGGCCCGCCGACCTCGCCGAGCCCGGTTCGTCCGCCTGGTACGTCAGCGGGTACGACGCGGTCCGGCGCGTACTGCGGGAGACCGGGACGTTCTCGCGCGAGCGCGGCGACGACGTCCACCCCTACCTGCGGCTCAGCCCGCTCATCATGGGATGGGACGGGGAGCGGCACCGGGCGCTGCGCTCGCTGGTGTCCCGCGAGTTCACCCCGCGCCGGATCGCCGGTCAGCGCCCCGCCCTCGAAGCGCTGACCGACCGGCTGCTGGACGCCGTGGTCGCCGGCGGAGAGCCCGCCGACATCGTCGAGGGGCTCGCGATGCCGCTGTCGCTGCACGCGGTCGGCGAGGTGCTGCAGACGCCCGAGGAGGACCGGGGGCGGTTCAGGCAGTGGGGCGACATGTTCATCTCCACCGGCCCCGACCGCGCGCGGGAGTCCGAGACGGCGCTGCGGGAGATGACCGCCTACGTCGCGCACCGCATGGACCGGCTCGGCGACCGCGACGACAGCGCCCTCGCCCGGACGCTGGAGGCGGCCGACGAGCGCGGCGTCGACCGGGCCGAGGCCGCGCTGCTCGTCAGCAGCCTGGTCATCGCCGCGTGGGAGACCACCGCCGGGGCCCTGGCCTGCCTGGTCTACAAGCTGCTCACCACACCCTGGGACGGCGGGACGCTCTACCGGCACCTGTGCCGCACCCCGGACGCGATCGGCGGCGCGATCCACGAGACGCTCCGGACCGTCCCCAACGGCACGCTGGAGACGGCCCAGCCGCGCCGGGCACTGCGGGACGTCGAACTCGACGGGGTCACCGTCCGGGCGGGCGACATCGTCGTCCCGGCCATCGACCAGGCCGACCGCGATCCCGGCGTGTGGGACGATCCCGCCCGCTACGACGTGACCCGCGAACCCCGCCCGCTGCTGGCCTTCGGGCATGGGCCGCACGTGTGCCTCGGCGAGCACCTGGCCGTGCTCGAACTGCGGATCGCCGTCGAGAGGCTCACCACTCGCCTTCCGGCGCTGCGGCTCGCCGTCCCGCCCGAGGAGATCGCGTGGAATGCCGCGACGACCGTGCGGCGTCCTCTCGCCCTCCCGGTCGCCTGGTCGGACGCCGTCTAGGTCAGTGGTGGAAGGACGGGCGGTGCGGGGCTCCGGTGCTGCCGGCGGCCAGGCGCTCCAGGCAGCGTTTCATGTCCTCGACCAGCAGCGACGCCTCGTCGCGGCCGATGCCGTGGCGGACGAGGACGCGCTGGATGACGGTGTCGTCGCGGTCGGCCGGCAGGGGGTAGGACGGGACCTGCCAGCCGCGGACGCGTAGCTGCTCGGTCAGGTCGTACAAGGTGAAGCCGGTGTGGCCGGGCTTGAGCTTGTAGGAGACGGCCGGGAGGGCGCCGCGGCCGTCGTAGAGGAGCTCGAACGGGCCGAGGGCGGAGATCTGCTCGGCGAGCCAGCGGGCGGTGTCGGCGCAGGCCTCCTGGACGCGGCGGTAGCCGTCGCGGCCCAGCCGCTGGAACAGGTAGTACTGCGCGACGACCTCGCCGCCCGGGCGGGAGAAGTTCAGCGCGAAGGTCGGCATGTCGCCGCCGAGGTAGTCCACGGAGAAGACCAGGTCGTCCGGCAGGTGCTCGGCATCGCGCCAGACCACCCAGCCGACGCCCAGCGGGGCCAGGCCGTACTTGTGCCCGGACGCGTTGATCGACACGACGCGGGGGACGCGGAAGTCCCACTCCAGGCCGGGGTGCAGGAACGGGGCGACGAAGCCGCCGCTGGCGGCGTCCACGTGGACGGGCACGTCCAGGCCGGTGGCCTCCTGGATCCGGTCGAGCTCGGCGGAGATCGCCGCGACGGGCTCGTAGTCGCAGGTGAACGTGACGCCGAGGATGGCGACCACGCCGATGGTGTTCTCGTCGACGTGCTCGGTGATCTGGTGGGGGCGCAGGCCGGTCGCGCCGTCCTCCAGCGGGATCCGGCGGAGTTCGACGTCGAAGTAGCGGGCGAACTTCTCCCAGCAGATCTGCACCGGCCCGCACACCAGGTTCGGCCGGTCGGCGGGCTTCCCCTCCTTCAGGCGGCGCTGCCGCCAGCGCCACTTCATCGCCAGGCCGCCCAGCATCGCCGCCTCGCTGGAGCCGGTGGTGGAGCAGCCGAGCGTGGTCGCCTCGGCGGGCGAGTTCCACAGGTCGGCGAGGATCCGGACGCAGCGGGCCTCGATCTCCGCGGTCTGCGGGTACTCGTCCTTGTCGGTCATGTTCTTGGCGACGCAGGCGTCCATCAGCCTGCGGACCTCGTCCTCGACCCAGGTCGTGCAGAACGTCGCCAGGTTCTGCGAGGCGTTGCCGTCCAGCAGCAGCTCGGCGCGGATCATCTCGTAGACCGCGCGCGGGTCGGTGATCCGCTCGGGCATCCGCCCCTTGGACAGCACCCCGTCGGACGACGGCTCGGCGAACACGTCGTCCCACGCGGCGGGCGCGTCGCGCCAGACGCCCGTGCCCGCCTTGACCTCGGTCGTGCCCTTCGCGCTCCTGTGCAGCGCCACGCCGTCCTCCCCGGCTCGAAGACCTTCCCCGGGCCTACACAGAGCACGTTCCGGCGAGGCGGTGCCGTTAAACGCCCGGATGGTCCGCGGCCGGGGGAACCGCGAGAGAGAGTGTGTCCTGAAATGTCCGGCGTGGACGGGTTTCAGGGCGTCCGGGACGGGCGGGTCAGAGCCAGCCGAGGGCGCCGAAGACGGCGAGGCCCAGGGCGTCGACGCCGAGGATCGCGCCCACCGTGACGGCCTTCGTCCGCACTCTCGGCATGTCGTGCACGGCGAAGCAGGCGACGAAGAACGGGACGTAGCCGATCAGGAAGATCAGCACCGGGAAGCCGGCGCGCCACCAGGACCAGTCCCAGGTGAGCACGCCGGCCCGGTTGAGCAGGACCTCCACGCCGACCGCGAGCGCCGAGTTCACGACGACCAGCACCGGCCGGTTCGGCAGGCCGAGGATCCGCGTCCCGCGCGGCGGCAGCAGCTTGGCCGCCGCCACGCCCATGACCGCGAACATGAAGCAGATCTCGATGTTCAGGCCGATGAGGATCTGGTAGGCCGTCGCGCCGCGCGCGCCCCACACCGGGGCCCGCTCGGTGACGTGGAAGACCAGCGCGTTCCAGATCTCGTTGAACCAGTCCATGCCCCAGAGCGCCAGCCCGGCGAACAGCACGTTCCAGTTCCGCCGCTCGGCCTCCACGGCGTAGACGTACAGGACGACCAGCAGGAGCGGTATCACGTACCACTTGAACTGACCCGAGTCCCGCACCAGCTCCAGCGCCGCGCGCGCGTCGTCCGTCACCCAGACCTCCCGACCGAAGACCGGGCCAGTGTGACAGATTTATGCGTAATGTCCAGATGTCTCGTCGCGGGGCGCGGACCGTCCCGTCGAGGCGTCGTTCCGTTCGCCCGGGGGCGCGGTGTCCGCGTCCCGCGGGCGGGCACCTCCCCCTTCCGCGGCCTGCGGGCGGGTACCTGTCGCCTCCGGGGGCCGCTTCCAGAGCCGGTCGCCGAGGAGGGCGAGCGCGGCGGGCAGCAGGACGCCGCGGACCAGCGTGGCGTCGATGAGGATCGCGGCGGCCAGGCCGACGCCCATCATCTTGTACTCGATCGCCGTCAGCACGGCGAAGACGCTGAAGGCGCAGGTCATGATGGCCGCGGCGCTGGTGACCACGCCCGAGGTCGCGCCGACTCCGGCGACGACGGCCGCGCGGGCGGGCAGTCCCTCGGCGCGGTGCTCGCGGACCCGGCTCAGGATGAAGATGTGGTAGTCCATGCTGAGCCCGAACAGGATGACGAACATGAACAGCGGCAGCCAGCCGACCACGCCTCCGTAGGCGGTGAAGCCGAGCGGGCCGCCGAGGTGGCCGTCCTGGAAGCCCCAGGCCAGCACGCCGATCGCGGCGCCGATCGACAGCAGGTTCAGCGGGATCGACACCAGCGGGACGGCCAGGGACCGGAACGCGACGGCCAGCAGGACGAACGCCAGCCCGAGGACGGCAAGCACGACGGCCGCCGAACGGCGCTCGATGACCCGCGTGAAGTCGTAGGCGAAGGCGGTCTTGCCCGCGACCGCGTGGCCCACGCCGTCCAGGCCGCCGAACGCGGTGTCGCTCCGGTGGCGCAGTTCCATCAGCGAGCGGGTGGCGTCCGAGCCGGTGCCGAAGTGCGCCAGCGGGACGCGCGCGACGAGCACGTCGCCGCTGCGGGCGGTGACGGTGGGGTGGAGGCCGGCCACGGCGGAGGCGACGGCGGGCCCGTCCAGCGCGCCGGGCCGCTTCTCCCAGACGACGACGGACGCGGGTGACGGAGCGCCGGGGAACTCCCGCTGCATGCGCAGCGCCGCGTCCACGACAGGGACGCTGCGGGGCAGGCTGTCGGTGACCGCCGCGTCCTGGAGGCGGATGCCGAGGGCGGGCACGGTCATGAGGACCAGCGCGAGCGCGGCGAGCCCGCCCCACACCAGCGGTCGCCGCACGACGCGTCCGGCTACGGCCGTCCAGAAGCGGGACGGGGCGGCGGCAGTGCGGCGACGGCCGATCCACGGCAGCCGGACGGCGTTCACGTGCGGGCCGAGGGCGGCCAGCAGCGCGGGCAGGAAGGTGACCGAGCCGGTCATGGCGAGCCCGACGACCAGGACGGTCCCGGCGGTCAGGCCCTTGAAGTTGTCCAGGCCGGTGAGCAGCAGCCCCGCGAGGCACAGCATGACGGTCAGGCCGGAGACGGCCACCACGTGCCCGGACGTGCGGGTCGCGAC
>NZ_JBFAOF010000102.1:0-13614 GCF_040675125.1 Spirillospora sp. NPDC049652
CGCCCCCCGCCGGGCGGGCCCGGGGGCCCCGGGGGGCCGCGCCCCGACGAGGGTCAGCGTTCCTGGGTCAGCTCGTCTTGGCCGTCCCGAGGATGTCCACCACGAACACGACCGTGTCGGTGCCCTTGATGCCGGCCTGCGGGTTGCCGGACTTCCCGTAGCCGTCGGACGGCGGCAGGATCAGCATCACCCGGCTGCCGACCTTCAGGTCGCGCAGGCCCTTGAAGAAGCCGGGCATGGCGCCGGGCGGCGGGTCGGCGAGCGGGAACGCCGTGGGCGCGCCCTTCTCCCAGGACGAGTCGAACGTCTTGCCGGTGCCCCAGATCTGCCCGACGTAGTTCACCACGGCGGTGTCGTCCTTGGTGGTGGTCGGCCCGGTGCCCTGGATCAGGGTCTTGACCTGCATGGTCTTGGGCGGGTCCACCTTCGGGATGGTGACCTTGGGGGCCTTGCCCTTCTGCGGCTCGACCGTCGGCAGGTTCTTGTCGGTGAGCTTCTGCTCGGCGCCGGTCGCCTCCGCGTTGGTCGGGATGACCTTGAGGATGTCGGCGACGAACACGACCGAGTCGCCGTCGGCGAGGCCGAACTGCTGCGCCGACTGCGGGTCGAAGCTCTGGTCCGGCGGGATCTGCAGCACGACGCGGCTGCCCTCGGTCCGGTTGGTCAGGCCGTTCTTCAGGCCCTTGACCTGGAGCTTGTCGACCGGCAGCAGCTGCGGGCCGGGCTGCGGGTTGAGCTCGGTCTTCTCCCGGGTGTCCAGCACCTTCTTGCTGGTCGCGCCCTTCTTGTCCCCGCCCTTGGGCGTCCACTTGTAGATCTCGTAGTGGAGCAGCGCCAGCGTGTTGGCGGCGATCTTGGGACCGGTGCCGGTGACCGGCTGGGTCACCTTGAGGCTCTTGCCCGGCGTCACCGAGCCCGGGATCTTCACCTTCGGCGCCGCGCCGAACGCCCCGGTCACCTCGACCTTGGGCTCGGGCCGCGTCACGTACCAGGTGGTGCCCCCGGCGATCGCGAGCACCGCGACGACCGCGACCACGATCGCGATGGTGCGCCGCTTCTTCGCCTGGGCGGCGGTCAGCCCCGAGGGCTTCGCGGACGGCTTGAGCGGCTGCCCGCCGGACCGTCCGCCGCTGATGCCGTGCGGGGTGAACTCCGGGCTGCGGATGTTCTTGGCGTTCGGCAACTTCGCCTTGACCGCCGGCTCACCCCGGGGCTTGTCGTCGTCGGACATGTTTCCTCACTCGCTCCGGGTTCGTCGACACCTGTCCAAAGGTCAACCACCCTGCCAGGCCGCGGGTAAGGCCGCTGTGAAGAACAGGGAGAGGACCAGGCCCGCAATCTACCGTCCCGGGACCGAAGATGCCGCTCCCGGCGACCTCTGATCGGCGCCCGAAATTCCGGACCGCGCGCGGCCGCCCGGACGAGCCCCGGCCCGGACGGGCTGACCAGGGGCGACGGCCGGTCGCCGGGAGACCGCCCGAGCCCGGTGACCGGCGGAGCGACCCCCGGCCGGGGCCGTCCGTCTCAGATCCGACGCGCTCGCCGCCTACGAGTCCACCCGCGCCCCCACCCACCGCTCATAGTCGTAGGACTCGGCCCTTCCTTGCACGCGGTACCGCCACCGTCGGATGGCCCTCCGCGGGCATGGCAAAAGAGGTGGCACAGGCAACCGCTTGCTTGGGATAATGACCGCGATGAAGACAGGACGCTGTATTCATGGCCGTATCCCCGAGCGCTGTTCCCCCTGTGTAAGAGGCGCCAAGGTCCGCCCTTCAGGGACTCCCTCCAAGGTGTGGAGCACCGAGAAGGGAACGATGTTCCACAACAGCCCCCATTGCCAGCGGATCATTTGGGGGCACGGGAGGGCCCACACTCAGGGGAAGAACACGTACGAGCCGCGCGAGCGGACGATTGACGCCGCCGAGTTCACCTACGAGCAAGTCCCGTGCCCCGACTGTTTCCCCTGGCTGGTCCAGTAGCCGACGCCCCCCGGCGGATGACCGTCGGGCGCGGCCGGTCGCGGTGGCCTGGCTCATGGGCCGACTCGAACACAGAGGCCTCCTCCCGGTACCGGGGGGAGGCCTCTGGCCGTGCTGGGCGTGGTTCGTCAGGGGTGGGGGCGTTTGCGGCGGGTGCCGACTATCTGGCGCAGGAGGGCGAAGAAGACGAGCGCGCCGAGGACGACGATGCCCATCGTGATCGCGCGCTCCGGGAACGTCTTCGCCTTGATGATCACTGTGCCGGAGCCGATGAGGAAGCCGAGCAGGGTGACGAAGAGGCCGAGGACCTCGACCATCTTGAGCAGGCCCTCGGAGACGAGCTCCTGGGCGACCGCGATCCGCTGGGCGAGCTGCTGGGAGGCGTCCTCGATGCGCTCCTCCATGGCCGCGGTGGCCTCGTCGATCCGCTCGTCGATGCGTCCGCCCAGTTCCGCGCTGAGGGCGTCGCGGACGCTCTCGGCCTGGCGGCGCATCTCGCGGGCGTCGCTGATCGCGCGGCGCTCCTGCGCGTACTGCTCGTGCACCAGCATGTTGCCGACGCCGAACAGGTCGATCGCGAGGTCGATCTCGACGAGCGCCTCGTCGAAGCGGCCGAGCCGCCGGAGCGCGGACGCCCGCCGGTAGTGGACGTTCGGGTTGCCCTCGCCCCGCGCCATCATCGTCTCGGAGAGGCTGAGCAGCTCCTCGGCGGAGCCGCTGAGATGGTCGGCGAACCAGATCGCCGTGAGCGCCAGGTTGCGGCTCTTGTCGTCGGCGTCCGGCGCCTCGACGGCCCGGCGGTAGAGGTCGAGGCCGTTCGGCGCGCGGGAGCCGAGCGCGGCGAACGCGGCGAGGCTGAGGACGAGCGCGTCGTCGTGGAACTCGCCGAGCCACTGGTTGGTCCGCGTCCGCAGCTCCGCGAAGCGGTAGTCGAAGCGCAGCCGCTGCCCGTGGACGTAGGCCAGCACGAGCCGGTGCGTCCGCGAGCCGGAGAGGCCGCGGGCGAGCGTCCACTCGCGGTCGTCCGGGCAGCGCTGCTCGGCCAGCCGGGCGAGCCAGGCGAGGTCGGTGGTCACCCGCCGGATCCGCGGCACGTCGAGGCCGTGGTCCTCGGCGATCCGGGCGAGCTCGGCGATCCAGGCGAGCGAGTCGCCGGACGTCCGCGGCTTCAGGTACTCGACCAGCGCCACGGCCTGCCCGGCGGGCGGGACGGAGGCCAGCAGCTCCTCGACCGACGGGTCGCCGGGCGGGGCCTCGGCGTCCGGCGGGTGACCCGGCCCGGGGACGGGGCTCTGCTCCATGCTCCTCCTCGCGTCACCGGACGGACCGTCCGGGCAAGTCTCGACCGCCGGAGCCCCGGACGTCCAGATCCCGCGCCCATCAATTGATCTTGGTTCCGTCCGGGCGGGCGCTCGTCGCGAGCACGTCCGGGAGGCCGAACGCCGAGGCCAGGCCGGGGTCGTGGAACTTGACCACGCGCGAGACGCCGGTGGCGGTGGCGGCCAGCACCACGACCCCGTCGGCCCGGAGGACGCCGTCGGCGTCCCGGTGGTACACGACGGCGGCGGGCTGGCCGTTGGCGGCGGTGGCGGTCATCCGCCAGTCGCCGGGCGCGCCCAGGACGTGGGCGCCGAGGACGCGGAGGCACATCGTCCGGCCCGACTGCCAGTCGCGGAACGGCGTCGCCTCCAGCGTGGCGTCCGCGCGCAGCACCTGTTCCAGCAGGTCGGCGTCGGAGTGCTCGAAGGCCGCGATGTAGCCGGCGAGGAGCGCGCGTGCCCGCGGGTCGGTCGGTTCGAGCAGGTCGTCCGGCTCGGGGTCCAGTTCGTCCAGCCGGGCCCGGGCGCGCTGCAGGCCGCTCTTGACCGCCGCCGTGGTCGTGCCGAGGATCTCCGCCGTCTCGGCCGCCGAGAACGCCAGCACCTCGCGCAGGATGAGGATCGCCCGCTGGCGGGCGGGCAGGTGCTGCAGGCCGGCGATGAGCGCCAGCCGCAGCGACTCGCGTTCGACCGCCACCGCGGCCGGGTCGGCCGGGGACGCGGCGGTCCACGCGTCCGGCAGCGGTTCCAGCCACGCGACCTCGCCCGGCGCGGTGGGGTCCGGCGGACGGTCCGGCACGTCGTGAGGGCCCGCCAGACCAGAGGGCAGCACTCGGATCGGACGCGGCTTCAACGCCGTCAGGCAGACGTTCGTGGCGATCTTGTAGAGCCAGGACCGCACCGACGCCCGGCCCTCGAACCCCGCGTAGGACCGCCAGGCCCGCAGATAGCTCTCCTGCACCAGGTCCTCGGCCTCGTGGGCCGAGCCGACCATGCGGTAGCAGTGCGCCAGCAGCTCCCGGCGGAACCGCTCGGTCTCCGCCGTGAACCGCCCTCTCGAAGAGGCGGCGTCCACGTCGCGGACGTCCGTTTCCACTGTTCCGCCTCCAGCCATGGGAACCTCCGACTCACCGGCCAGGCACGACGAGCGACATCCGTCAGGGAAGCAGGGCGAGCTTGCCGACGGTGGCCCTGGCCTCCAGTTCCGCCAGCGCCTTCGGTCCTTCGGCCAGGTGGTACGCGGTGGGCCGGCAGGGGGAGAGCACCCCGGCCGCGACCAGCGCGAACATCTCGCCCATCACCTCACCGAAGACCTGCGGCGCGGCCTCGATCAGCACCCCGATGTTGAGGCCGACGACGTGGACCGGGTGCTCGTACACCAGCCCCCGGTTGCTGATCGCGGCCTCGCCGCCCGCCATGCCGTAGACGACGACCCGGCCGGTGACCCGCTTGGCGGCCGCCAGGCTCGCGCCGAAGGTGGCGCCGCCGGCCGACTCCAGGACCAGGTCGACCCCGGACCCGCCGGTCAGCTCCGCCACCCGGGCGGCGAGGTCGTCCCGGGCCGAGTCGAGCACGTGGTCGGCTCCGAGCGCCAGCACCGTCTCGTGCTTGCCGGGCGAGGCCGTGGCGATGACCGTCGCGCCGTAGTGCTTGGCCATCCGCACCGCCGCCTGGCCGGTCGCGCCCGCCGCGGCGTGGATCAGGACGGTGTGCCCGGCGGCGATCCCGCCCAGGGGCTTGAGCGCGGCCAGCGCGGTGGGCCAGTTCACGACCAGGCCCATCGCCTGCTGCTCCGTCCAGCCCGCGGGCACCGGCACCGCCGCGGCCGCGGGCAGGACCATGTACTCGGCGAAGGCGCCGGTTCCGACCCCGACGACGCGGGCCCCCGGCCGGAGTTCGGTCACCGCGCCGCCTACCGTCACGACCTCGCCGGCGGCCTCGAAACCCGCCACGTACGGTGGCCGCGGACCGCCCGCGAAGGTGCCGTGGGCCTTCGAGACATCGGCGAAGTTGACCCCGGCGGCGGTGACGCGGACCAGGACCTCTCCCGGGCCCGGGCTCGGCACCGGCGCGTCGGTGATCAGCCGCATGTCCTGCGGACCGTTGAGGGAGGTCTGCCGCAGCGCGCGCATGGTCGCGGGGATGCTCATTGGACGATCGGCCTTCTTCTCGGAGTCCAGGAGAGAGACCGACCCGCCGCGCGGGCCGCGCCTCTCCCATGTAGACCTCATCCGCTCCGGAAAGGAATCGCCCATACCCGGCCCTCGCCCGCTGGCCTCGTGAGGCCCCTGCCTTGTGGACGTGCCGAGGGGAAGGTCTGATCAAATAGTTCCGGCCGGGTGCCAACCCTTTCCGCCTCCGTGGTGTGTGTAACGGGAGACAAGGAGGCGGATGGTGCCATACGAAGGCTTGCCCGAGTTCGTCGCGGCGCGGGGACCGGCGCTGCTGCGGTCGGCGTACCTGCTCACCGGTGACCGGCATCTCGCCGAGGACCTTGTGCAGGCCGCCCTGGTGAAACTCGCGCCCCGCTGGAAGCGCGTGTCGTCCCAGGGCGATCCCGAGTCCTACGTGCGCAAGATCCTCTACCACGAGCACCTCAACTGGTGGAGACGCCGCGGCAGGCACGTCCACCCGAGCGCGGCGCCGCCCGAGCCCGCGGGGCATCCCGACATCGCCGACGGCACCGTCCGGTCGGTCCTGCTGGGCCAGGCGCTCGGCCGGCTCACCGCCAAGCAGCGCGCGCTGATCGTGCTGCGCTTCTACGAGGACCGCTCCGAGACCGAGACCGCGCGGCTGCTGGGCTGCTCGGTCGGCACCGTGAAGAGCCAGACCCACCGCGCCCTCGCGCGGCTGCGCGCCCTCGAACCCGGGCTCGCCGATCTCCTGACCGACACCGAGATCCCGGAGGTGGCGCGATGAGGCCGCGCCTGAACGACGCCCTGCACGAGCTCGCCGAGGAGGCCCCGACCGAGGTGAGCGCCGTCCGCGTCATGGCCGTCGCGCGCCGCCGCAGGCGGGTCCGCCTCATCGCCGTCCCGGCCGTCGCCGCCACCGCGGCCACCGCCGTCACGATCCTCGCCGGGACGACGCTGGCCGGGGGCCGCACCGGGACCGCCAGGCCGGCGGCGCAGCCGGACGCGCCCCTGGCCGTCGAGTCCGGGAAAGTCCTCAACCCTTCGCGCGTCCTGCCCGGCCCGCTCCCCGACGGGAAGGTCGAACCGGTCGTGTTCGCCTTCCTCGACCACTGCAAGGGCGAGAACATCAAGGAGACGACGAGCGCCAAGGGCGCCTGCGCCCAGTGGCGGCTGGTCGGCCGGTCCGGGAAGCAGTGGCGGCTGCCGGACGGCGTGGGCTCGCGCGTGGTGAAACCGCGGGACTACATGGGCGCCGACGCGCCGCTGGAGATCAGCCCGGACGGATGGCGCGTCGCGTACTACCGCGCGAAGGACCAGCGGCTCGTCGTCCGCGACCTGAACTCGGGAAAGGTCACCCCGGTCAGCTCGCGGACGGCTCCGGAGGCCATCCCCCAGATGATGTTCTCCGGCGACGGCTCGCACCTCGCCCTCTCGGCGGGGGAGGGCGGGAACGGCAGATCGACGCTGGTGGACACCAGGACCGGGGCCGCCACGGCGCTTCCCGCCGTACCCGTGATCGGAGTCAGCCGGGACGCGTCCACGATCGTCCTGGGCGACATCTGGTCCAAGGGGGCGCCGTTGACCGTCACCGGCCCGGACGGCAGGTCCCGCGCCACCGTCCGGCTCGATCCGAAGGTGGACCTGCGCCGCGTCAGCGGCAACGCGCTCTCGCCCGACGGGCGCACGCTGCTCACCTTCAGCACGGCGATGGACAAGGCCGTGCTCGTGGACGTCGCCACCGGCAAGATCACCTCCGAACGGCGGCTCAGCGGTGTGGGCGGCGCGACGGCCTGGACGGGCCCGACGACCTACTTCGCTCCGAGGGACAGGTCCGCGGACCCGGGTGAGCGCGGCGCGGGGACGCCCCCTCGGGTGTCCCAGGGCGTCATCGTCGACCTGACCACCGGCCGGTCCCGCGACGTCGGCATGAGGTTCGTGATCCAGGCGACCCAGTCCGCGCAGGTCTTCGGCGGCTTCCTCCCTTCGAGCTGACCGGCCGCGCACGGCGGCGACCGGGGTCCCTCTCGGTAAGGGGTGAGTGACTCTGTGTGATAGTGGTGGCCGTTCGGGCTGAGCGCGGGGGTGGGCATTGCTGCGGCGTGAGGATCTTGGGGCGCTGTTCGGGCCGGGGGCGGCGGAACGCGTCGGGCTGGAGATCGAGAGCGGGGTCGTCGATCCGGAGACCGGCCGCGCCGCGCCGTACGAGGGGGAGCACGGGATGGGGGCCGTGCTCGCCACCGTGCTGCGGGAATGGGACGGGGAACCGCAGCACGACGGCGCGGCGCTGGTGGGCGTCCGGCTGGCGGACGGCGGCCTGGTCGGGTTGGAGCACGGCGGCCAGCTCGAATACTCGGCGCCGCCCGCCGACGACGTGGTGAGCGCGGTGTCCGACGTCGGGCAGCGGCTGACGGCGCTTGCGGAGATCGTCGGACGCCACGGCCTGGCCCTGCTGCCGGGCGCGCACCTGCCGTTCGACGGGCTCGGGACGGTGTCCTGGGTGCCGCTGGAACGTGGCCGCCTCATGCGCGCCCACTTCGCCGGCCTCGGCGCGGCGGGCGGCGGAGGGCCGGAGATCCTGGCGCTGTCGACGTGCACCCAGGCCCACCTGGACCACCTCGGAGAGGAGGATTTCGTCGCGAAGCTGCGGTTGCTGGCCGCGGCGTCGCCCGTGGTGGCGGCCCTGTTCGTCAACTCGCCCCTGCACGAGGGGCGTGCGGACGGTCTGCTCTCCCGCCGTTCCTGGAACTGGACGCGGACGGACCCGCTCCGGTGCGGCGTGGTGGTTCCGGCCCTGAGCGGCCTGACGGGCACCGACGACGTCATCGACTGGGCGCTCGACCTCCCCGTGCTCTATTACCGGGACGCTTCGGGACGGCTCCGGTCCGGCCGGGGCCGGTCGTTCGCCTCGGCGCTGACGGAAGGGTTCGACGACGGTTCATGGCCGGACTCCGACCATTGGACGGCCCACCTGGCTCAGATCTGGACGCACGTCCGGGTGCGCGGAACCCTGGAGCTGCGGGCCCCTGACGGACCTCCGCACCCTCATTTCGGTGCCGTGCCGGCCTTCTGGGTGGGGCTCGCCTACCACCGTCCGTCCCGGGACGCGGCATGGGCGCTGCTGCGCGACTACACGATCGACGAGCATCGCGAGGCGGTCCGCCGCCTGCCTGCGGAGGGGCTGCGGACACGCCTGGGCGGGGACCAGGTGCGCGAACTCGCGGGCGAACTGGTCAGGCTGGCGCGGGAGGGCCTGCTGGCACGGGTGGCGGCCGGCCTGGAAGGCCCAGAGGCACCGGCGTATCTCGATCCGCTGAACGAGGTACTGGACACGGGCCGCACCTTCGCCGAACAGTGCGCGCACCGCTGGCGGACGGACCTCCGGGAGGACCCGCGCCGCTACGTGGCCGCCTACCGCGTGTGACGCGGATGTTGCGCGTGTGACACGCGAGTGGCACGGGGCGCGGTGCCCGTGTGGCACGGGCGGTGCGCGTATGACCTGGCCCCGGCACGGGTGCCGCGCGCGTGGCGGGGGCCGCGCGTGTGACCTGGTGCCGGGGGAAGGCATCGAACCTTCACGTCCCCAAGGGGGACACCCGGCCCGTGGGTCGGGTGCGTCTGCCAATTCCGCCACCCCGGCTTGCGGTTGCGAACGACAATCCTTCCCGCCTTCATATCGAGTTCGCTGAAGAGGACGGTACCTCCGCCCGGCAGGCGGTGGAAGGGCCCGTAGCGAACAAATGTCGATTACCCAAGTCAGCCCGCGATATCAGAACAACACGACGCCCGTGAACGGCACTTCAAATGATCACCTGCATGCCGTCGCCGTACCGTCCAAAGATCATTTGAGTCGCTCTCCCGCGCCCCCGCGTCCCCTGCCGGATGAGGACTTGTCAGACCGGCACCCGGCTGCTTCTATCGAAAGTGATTCTTTCCCTCGATGGCATCGACGGAGGGACGGCCTCGATGCGCGAGCAACGCTCGGTCTATCTGACCTATCCGCCGGCATCGAGCGTCTGGCATTTGCCGATGGGCATCGGCTACCTGGCCGGCCTGCTGGAGGAACGCGGTCATCGCGTGGTCCAGCACTACGGGCACATCGACGCCGTCGAGCACGTGTTGCGGCGCACCGGCGGGGACCTGGTCGGCCGGGCGCTGGCGACGATCCGCGACCCGGACGCCTCCGTCCTCGACCGCCACGACGTCCGCGTCCTCTTCGAACGGGTGTCGGCGGCCGTCCCGGCGACGTTCGAGGACTTCTCGGTCGCGCGCAACAACGTCACCTGCGACTCGCGGGTGTTCAAGGGCGACGTCGGCGAGCTGCTCGCCGTGCTCGACCGCCGCCGGGAGCACGTCTTCCACGACTACTTCGCCGAGGTGGAGCTGCCCCGGATCCGCGCCGCCGCCCCCGACGTCGTCGGCATCAGCGTCGCCGACGAGCGGCAGCTGGTCAGCGCGTGCGTCCTCGCCGCCCTCGTCCGCGAGGAGTTCCCGACGGTGCGGCTGTTCATGGGGGGCAACTACTGGGCCCGCACCATGGGCGCCTATCAGGATCCGCGGTTCGCGGCCCTGTTCGGCCACTGGGACGCCATCGTCTACGCCGAAGGCTTCCGGCCCGTCGTCGACCTCGTCGAAGGAGCGGAGCCGGGCTCGGTCGCGGGAGTGGTGTGGTGCGACGGCGACACCGTGCGGGTCACGCCCCGCACCCTGTCGCCGGTCGACTACGAGTCGCTGCCCACCCCGGTCTTCGACCGCGGGATCCGCCAGTGGAGCCCCGATTTCGTGCCGCCCCTCTACACGATGTCCAACTGCCCGATGCGCTGCGGCTTCTGCTCGATCGCCGCGGGCAGCGACACCTTCCTGCACAAGCCGCGCGTGATGTCGGAGCGGCGCGTCGCCGAACACATCGCCGCGCTCGGCGCGACCCGCGTCGACTTCGTCGACGAGTACCTCACCATTCCGAGGCAGCTGAAAATCGGCCGTGAACTCGCGCGGATCGGCCACAAGGCCACCTGGCAGTGCTATCTCACCGCGAGCGACCAACTCCTCGACCCGGAAAAGTGCCATGCCCTGGCCGAGGCGGGATGCTCGGCGGTACAGCTCGGCCTGGAATCGCTGGATCCGGACACGCTCCGCCAGGAGTCGAAACCGTGGAATCACCCGGCGAACTACGGCAGGATTCTGGCCAATCTCCACGAGGCCGGAATCCAGACCCACGTGTTCATCATCGTCGGCGTCCCCGGTGAGCCGATCAACCGTTCCCTGCGGTGGCTCTCGTTCCTGGAGGAATACGGCGAATACATTCTGACCATCAAGTCCGGCCGCTACCGCCTCACCCGCCGGGCACCGGACGAGGGCGTCGCCACGCTGCAGCGGCTGCCCGGCGTCCAGGTCGCGGGCGAGGACCTCCAGCTCCTCAACCTCAACCGCGACCAGTTCCGCTACACGACCGGCGGACTCAGCCGCAAGCGCGTCGAGGCGATACGGGACCTCCTGGAGGAGGCGTGCCGCCGCCACTGGGCCTACCAGGTGACCTCCACCATCCCCTGGTGGACGAACCGGGGCCGGTACTCCCTCGGCGAGCTCCGCTCGGCCGCGGACCTGCTCCGCGCGCACCGCCCGGCCGAACCGTCCATCCCGGCGAGCCACCTCAAGCGCGGCCTGTCGAAGATCACCAGCGCGCTGCGCGACGAGATCGGCATGCGCGTCACCCTCACGTCCTACGAGGACGCCCGCCAGGTCGCGGCCCACCTTCGCGCCACCGACGAGCAGAGCGCGGTCTCCCGTTAACGCGGGTCAAGTGGTAGGCGATCTCAGGGTCGGGATACTTGCCGCGCGGCAGTAGTCACAGGACGCGGCAAGTGGGTGTCCGAGGGGAGGCGACCGCTCCGTAGTGCGGTGTTCCTCCGCACACACAGGCCGTGGGTGGACTGCCCGAGGACGGGGCGAGGCGGCACAACTCCCGGTGCCCGGGGGTGTCGCCCGCACGAGCCACCCTCTACGATTGCCGCATGACAACTATTACTGGCCGGCCGCCTCGGTGAAGGCGGCGAGTCCTCGCAGGAGCTCCTCGCGGGATTCGGCGGTCATCCGGTTCAGGACCGCCTCCAGGTCCTGCTGCCGCCGGCGGCTCAGGTCCCGCAGCAGCTCATCGCCGGTGGGCGTCGGGCGCAACGCCACCTGTCGCCGGTTGTCGTCGCGCGGGGTGCGCACCAGCAGCCCCGCGGAGACCAGGCGGTCGCACAGCCGGCTGGCCGAGGACGGGATGACGCCCAGCGAGTCCGCCAGGGCGCGCAGGCTGAGGTCCGGGTTCGCGGCGACCGCTTCGAGCGCCGCGAGCTGGGAGCGGGGCACATGGCCGGCGACCTGTTCCTGCGAGCGGCACCAGACGGTGATGAACGCCTGTCCGGCCTGCTCCGGCAGCCTGTGATCGAGGGGCGGGGCGGTCCTGTCGGCGGGCTGGTTCACAGCAGGTCCTCGTACTCGGCTCCTGGGTCCCTTTCCGCCCTCCCCGATAGGACGCCGATGATTCCGCGAAACCACGAGACGATCAGGATGGCGCACCCTGAGTGACGACGGCCGAGTCGGGATCCGGGCCACGAGGGCGGCTGTGCCGGGCGGCCGCGGTGCCTGCCCCGCCAAGGAGACCCTGGTGACCCGAGGCAAGGCCCGCCGTCCCGCCGGCGAGGTGCGGTTGACGATGACGCTGGGCCTGCTGCGGCTGATCGCCCAGCAGCGCGAGCGGCTCGGACGGCTCCAGCGGGAGCTGGAGCAGATCACCCGCGGCACTCTGGAGCTGCACGCCGAGATGGCCGAGGCGGCCGAGCAGCTCCAGCACGCCGCGCAGGTCCAGGCGCACCTGCTGGAGGCCGAGCGCAAGGCCCGTGCCACCGCCGAGAGCACCCGGGCCCGCCTGGCGTTTCTCGCGCACGCGGGCGCGACCCTGTCGGCGTCCCTGGACCACGAGCAGATCCTGGGCCGGCTGCACTCCCTGATCACCGCGCAGCGCGTCGCGGTCCTGGACATCTGGCTGGCGGACGCGCAGCGGTCGCTGGTCCCGTTCGGCCAGACGAGCGGAGACGTGCCCGACGAGGCGCGGCGGGCGTTCACGGCGGGTCTGGTGCACCACGCGACGCCGCATCCGGCACTGCGGGCCACGGGCCTGGTCACCGTTCCGGCCGAGCGGGAGGTGCTGGCGATTCCCCTGGTCTCCCGGGAACGGACGCTCGGCGCGGTCGCCTACACGCCCGCCGGGCAGCCCTTCACCGCCGAGGACGTCGCCGTCTACGAGGAGCTGACCCGCCTGAGCGCCGTCGCGATCGACAACGCGATGCGCTACGAGTACGAGCACGGTGTCGCGCAGCGTCTCCAGCGGGCCATGCTGACCGAGCTGCCGCCCGCCGGACGGCTGGAGTTCGCCGCCCGCTACCTGCCCGCCGAAGCCGGGCTGAACGTCGGCGGCGACTGGTACGACGCGTTCGAGCAGCCCGACGGGCAGGTCGCCGCCGCCATCGGCGACGTCACCGGGCACGGGCTGCGGGCGGCCACCTTCATGGGGCAGCTCCGCACGGCGCTGCGCGCCTACGCCATCGACGGCGCGACCCCCGGCGAGGCGCTGTCGCGCCTGCACCGGCTGGTCGTCCACCTTCAGCCGCAGGACATGGCCACCTCGCTGCTGTTTCAGGCCGCCCCGGACGGGCGGCTGCGCTGGGCCAACGCCGGCCACCTGCCGCCGATGCTGCGCGGGGCCGCGGGGGACGTGCGCGTGCTGACCGGAAGCGACCCCCTGCTGGGCGCACCGATCGACGAGGTGCGGTACCGCACCCGCACCGTCGACCTGCCGCCCGGCGGCACCGTCCTGCTCTACACCGACGGCCTCATCGAACGCCGGGAGGGTTCGCTCGAAGCCGCGGTCCAGCGGCTCGCGGCCGTCTTCGCCGAGGCGACCGGCGATCTTGAGGACGTCGCCGAGCAGATCCTGGCCGAAATGCTCGCCGACAGCGCCCGGGAGGACGACACCTGCCTGCTGCTGTGCCGCGCCGCCCCGGTGAGTTCCGTCCCTGAGCCGTGCGCCCCGCGGCCGCTCAGACTGCCGCACCGATGAGGCCCCGCTCAAGCGGCCCGGATCAGGCGGGCGCGGATCGGGCCGGCGCGGATCGGGCGGGCGCGGATCGGGCGGGCGCG
>NZ_JBFAOF010000103.1:0-13591 GCF_040675125.1 Spirillospora sp. NPDC049652
GGCGATGAGCTACCTCAAGGCGTCCGGGCTGGTCGGGGGCGTCGTGCTCGTGCTCGGCGCGGCGGCGACCGGGATGTGGTGGGCCGGCCGCGACGGCTCGCCCGGCTCGTCCTCGGTGACGTTCCGGGTGCAGAACCCCACGTCCGCGCCGTCCGGGCCGTCCGACCCGTTCGCCGGCAGCCCGGCCGCCGCCTACCCGGACGGCGAGGCCGGGATCGAGATGCCTCCCGCCACGGCGACGTCCGACCTGACCAGGACGGACGTCGAGGCCGCCTATGCACGGATCAAGCGCATCCTCGTCGCCGCCGACCTCGACACCGGAACCGTGTACCTCGGCGACACCAAGCCCCTTGCCGCCGCGCTCGACCCCGGGCAGGCCAAGGGGCTGGCCTCGCGGCGGGTCTGGATGAACGCGTTCGCCCCCGGCTCCGCCGTCGCCGCGACTCCCGTCGTGAAGGTCCGCGGCACGGTCGTCCCGTCCCCGTCGAAGGACGGGATGACCGTGAAGACCGACCACAACTTCGTCTACGCCGTCCACCCGCCGAAGCGTCCGGACGCCGTGCAGCGCGTGATCGTGCGGCGCGCGGTGACGTTCACGGTGACGCGTGAGAACGGCGAGGTGAGCGTCTGGATGAGCCGCGTCGGACGCGTCGCCGCGCCCGCGCCGTGCTCGACCCAGGACGGCTGGATCCATCCGACCTTCCCGGGCGACCCGGGCGGCGGCGACAGCACGGCCCGCACCGAGGACCCGTACGACATGTCCAAGCCGCCGGTCTTCGACGGCGGTTGCCGCCAGGTCACCGGCACCTGACCCGGGCCGTCCGCGCTCACCCGAGAACGCGTGCCGCCCGCACCCCCGAGGGAGAACGATCATGCCGTTGCGGCCGCCGGACGCGCTGTGGGCCCACGGAGCCCTTCTCGCCGCGTGCGGAAACGGGTTCGCCCTGGACGGAGAGGGCGTGTGCTCCGAGGACATCGGGAACGGCTGGTGGCGGCTGTTCTGGGTCGAGGGCGGCCGCGCGGTGCTCCTCGGCTTCGACAACGACTACAGCGACACGTTCACACAGGCGCCACCGCTGGACCTCCTCGCGGACGCGCCCGACTGGCTGCCCTGGGAGCGCGTGGACGCCCGCCTCCACGGCGACTGGCCGGTCGGGTTCGTGTACTGGTGGGACGGCGAGGACTGGGCCCGGACGTCCTACACCTGCGAGGACGGAGCCGCGCTCACCGTCCCGGACGACGACGAGCGGGTCCGCGAAGCACTGGGCGACGCCGCCCCCGAACTGCTCGCCGCAGCCCGCCGAGGCGAACTGCCGACTGGCGCGGACGCGGCCGGGATCGAGGGGTTCGACGTCGCGGTGGCCGGGCGTGCCGGGCTGACGCGCGGGTCCGTCCGCCCGGAGGTCCCAGCCGGGACGGGTGCTCCGGCGGACCGGAAGGTGCCCTGGGATGGCCTGGAGGAGAACCACGCGACCATCGTCGGCCTCGCGATGAGGCGCGCCCGCGAGCGACCCCGGGCCGTCCCGGCGGATGGCGAGGCGCTGGGCCGGGTCGTGGAGTGGCTGCGCACGCACGGCCAGGACGAGATCGTCGCCGGGTATGTGGGCGACTGGCATCCGCCGTTCCGGGAGCCGCAGGGCCCCTTCGTCAAGACCGACCTGGCGGAACTGCTCGCGGCCTTGCGCGCGCACGAGGCCGACCCCGAATCGGGGGCCTGGCTCTACATCCGCGTCACGGCCGAGGGGGACGCCTCGCGCGCCTACGACTCGATGCCCGAATGGTGGCGTCCGACGATCCCGCACACCTGGGCTTGGCCGAAGGCGCTCGAAGGTGAGCTGGCCTCGCGCGCCGAGCCTTGGCGGCCCGCCTGGGCATGGCTGCTCGACGCCTCCGTCCTGAAGGACGGGATCTCCGTGGACCTCCTCGCCTAGGGCCCTCCCCATGAGTGCGGGTACTCAGGCCGGGATGAGTGCCATGCGCAGCCGGTTTCCGTACCCGGCCCCTGGCGGGCGGCCCCGCGCGAGGACGACGCTGAGGGGAAGAGAACAGGACCGACACCGGGGGACGACCGTGATGAGAGCACGCATCGCAGGCGCGGCCGCGTACCTGCCCGAGACCGTGCTGACCAGCGCCGAGGTCGAGGCGCGGATCGAGGGCTACCGGCCGCACCCGACCATCGTGGAACGCATGACCGGAATCCGCGCCCGGCACGTGATGCGGCCCGACCAGCAGGCGTCGGACCTGGCGGTCGAGGCCGTCCGGCGGCTCGGGACCGACCCGGCGAGCCTGGACCTGCTGGTCTTCGGGTCGGCGTCGCAGGACCTGGTCGAGCCCGCGACCGCGCACATCGTCGCGGACAAGCTCGGCGCGTCCTGCCCGGTCTTCGACGTCAAGAACGCCTGCAACAGCTTCCTCAACGGGCTCCAGACGGCGGACGCGCTGATCCGGACCGGCCAGGCCGAGCGGGTGCTGGTCTGCACCGGCGAGGCCCCGTCGCGGGCCGTCCGGTGGCGGGTGCGCGACCGCGCCCAGTTCGCGGACGCGTTCGCCGGTTACACCCTGTCGGACGCGGGCGCGGCCGTCCTCGTCGAGGCCGACGCGGACGGCCGGGGCATCTTCCACCGCGACTTCGCCGCCGTGTCCTCGGCGTGGCGGATCGGGACGCTGCCGGGCGGAGGGTCGATGCGTCCGCGCGACCCCGACGCGACGTACTTCAGCGGCGACGGACGGCGGCTGAAGGAGGCGTTCCTCGCCGCCGGACCCGAGATCTTCCTGTCCGCGCTCGAAAAGAACGGCCTGACCTGGGACGCCTTCGCCGTCGTGGCCGTCCACCAGGTGACGCTGCCGTACCTGGAGGCGCTGCGGTCGGCGCTCGGCATCCCGCTGGACCGGCTCGTCCTGACGCTCCCGGAGCACGGGAACATGGCGTCCGCGACGCTGCCCGCGCAGCTCGCCGCCGCGTGGGAGGCCGGCCGCTGCGGCCCCGGCGACCGGGTGGCGATGATCGGACTGGCGGGCGGCGTCAGCCTCGGCGTGATCTTCATGGAGCTGTGATGGACCTCTGGGTCGTCGTCCCCGCCTACAACGAGGAGCGCTCGATCGGCGCGACGCTACGCCGGCTCGCCGAGCAGACCGACCCCGGCTTCACCGTGGTCGTCGTCGACAACGCGAGCACGGACGGGACGGCCGGCGTCGTCCGGGAGTTCGCCGCGACGCATCCCAAGCCCGAGATCCGGATCGTCCACGAGCCGGTGAAGGGGACCGGGGCCGCCGCCGACACCGGCGTCCGGCACGCGATCTCCGCCGGGGCCACGCACGTCGCCCGCACCGACGCCGACTGCCTCCCCGCACGCGGCTGGGTCGCGGCGGTGAAACGCGCCTTCGACGACGGGCTCGACATGGTCAGCGGGCCGCTGCGCCCGCGCACCGACGAGTTCCCGCTGCGGGCGTGGGAGCGGTGGCTGCTGCCGTCGGTGGTCGGCGTCGCGGCGATGTTCGGCCGCTTCCGCCCCGGCAACCAGGACCCGCTCTACCTCGGCCCCTACGTGATGATGCCCGGCTGCAACGTCGCCATCGGCGCGGACCTGTACCTGCGCTCCGGCGGCTTCCCGCGCACCCGCATCGAGGACGTCCACGAGGACCGGGCGCTGGTCAACCGCGTCCGCTACCTGACCGACCGCTACGGACTGCGCCCGGACGTCGTCGTGTACGGCTCGGTCCGGCGGCTGCGCGCCTTCGGCCTGATCCGCACCCTCGGCTGGTACGCCGACCACCGCTACCGGCCGCCGGTGGTCGACATCCGCTGAAGGGAGGACGGCATGAACTGGGAGACGCGGCTGTACACGGCCGCGCATCCGGTCGCGTACCCGCTGCTGCGCGGCCTGGCCCGGCTCGGGCCGGTCGTGCGGGTGCCGGGCCTCGGGGTCGTGGTGAACGACGCGTCCTGCGCGCGGACCGTCCTGATGGACGGCGAGACGTTCCGCAAGGACGGCCCCGGCTCGCCGGGCGACCTGTGGACGCCGGTCCTCGGCCCGTCCGTGCTGCTCAACATGGAGGGCGAGGCGCACCGCTCGCTGCGCCGCCGCCTCGCCGCCCTGTTCACCCCCGGCTACGCCGAGGCGCTGGTGGACGACGTCCTGACCGTCCCCCTGCGGGAGGTGTCGGCACGGCTGGACCGCGGCGAGGAGATCGACCTCGTCGCCATGATGCGCGTGATGGCGGGCGCGGTGATCAGCCGGGTCATCGGGCTGGAGACGGCGTCCGAGGACGACTACCGCTCCCTGTTCGAAGCGGGCGAGCGGATCGTCGCGATGGTGTCGCTCCGCACGCGCCGCCTGTCGCCCTCGCAGATCGCGCGCGCACGAGCCGTCCTCGATCCCCTGGGCGACATCGCGGCGAAGGCGTACGCGGAGGGTTCGTCCACGACCGTGATGGGACGCATGCGGACTCTGGGCCTCTCGGAGGACGAGGCGCGCGGCGCGGCGGGGGCCTTCTTCCTCACCGGCACCGAAACCGTCGCGACGCTCGTCCCCCGCCTCATCGCCCTCCTCCACGACACCGGCACGACCCTCACACCGGCCCCCGGGGGCGCGCTCGCGCCCGGCGATCTGGATCGCGCGATCGACGAGGCCATGCGGGTGACCACGCCGACGCCGGTGATGCTGCGCAGCGTCCACGCCGAAACCCGGATCGCGGACGTTCCGGTGCGCCCCGGCGACCGCGTCCTGATCGCGACGCACAACTGCTGCCGCGCCCACGGGCCGTTCGACCCGTCCCGTCCCGTGCCGCCCGAGCTGCGGCGACTCTGGTTCGGGGCCGGGCCGCACTTCTGCCTCGGCTACCCGCTGGCCATGGCCGAGATCCGGGCCGTCACCCGGACGCTGCTCGCGGGCGGCCCCCTGACGATCACGCACCGCCAGGCCGCCCGGGGCGTCCTGATCCCGACATACCGCCACCTCCGCGTCCGGCGCGGTGGGGAGGAGAACGCCCGATGACGCTGATCCGACGGCTCCTGGACCAGGCCGCGCGCACCCCGTCCGCGGTCGCGCTCGTCGCGGGGGACGGGGCGGAACTGACCTACGGCGAGCTGCGCACGCGCGTTCTGGCCGTCCGGAACGGGCTGCGGGCCCATGGCATGCGGGCCGGGGACGGTGTCCTCTTCTCGGTGCGCCCGTCTCCGGACAGCCTCGTGCTCGCACTCGGCGTCGTCGCCGCCGGGGGAGTGGTCGTGTTCGCCGACCCGGGAGCCGGGCCGGAGATGTTCGCGGCCCGCCTGCGGTTGGCGTCCCCGCGCTGGTCGGCGGCCGAATCGGTGCTGTACGCGGCGAGCCGCCTGCGTCCCGTCCGCGCGCTGGCCCGCCGCCGCGGCCTCCTCCTGCCGCACCTCGCGGACCTCCCGCTCCGGCACATCTACACCGGCCCCCGCCTCCCCGGCGTCCCCAGCGGAGCCCTGAGTCTGAGCACTCTCATGGCGGAGGCTCCGGACGATGACGTGGAGGCGGACCCGGACGCGCCAGCGGCGGTGATCTTCACTTCCGGGACGACGGCGAAGCCGCGCGCGGTCGTCCACACCCAGGCGTCGCTCGCCGCCGCCCTCGACCTGTTCCGCGAGCGGCTGCCGCTCGGGCCCGGCGACGTCGTCCACACCGACCAGCTGATGCTCGGGCTTCCGACGCTGATCTCCGGTGCGCGCTGGTCCATGCCGCCGCTGTTCGCGTCGCCGAGGCGGTTCGCACTGCAACTCCGCGAACGCGGCGCGACGCACACGTTCTGCGTCCCTGTGCACCTGGCGGAGATCCTGGACGTCGAGCCGTCGCTGCCCCGGACGCTGCGCCACGTCCTGCTGGGGGCCGCGCCTGCCCCGGCCGGTGTGCTGCGGCGGGCGATCGAGGCCGCACCGCACGCCCAGGTGCTCTCCGTCTACGCGATGACCGAGATCCTGCCCGTCGCCATGGCCTCCGCCGAAGAGAAACTCGCCCACGTGGGGGACGGCGACTACCTCGGCGAGCCCCTCGTGCGCACGCGCGTAGCGCCGGACGGCGAACTCTGGCTCTCCGGCCCGAACCTGTGCCGCGGCTACCTCGGCGATCCGCCGCTCACCGAACTCCCCACGGGCGACCTCGTCCGCAGGGAAAGTGACCGGCTGGTACTCATCGGCCGCAAGAAGGACATGCTCATTCGCGGCAAGTTCAACTTGTACCCGGGTTTGTACGAACCCGCGATCAGCACGCTGGACGGCGTGGACGAGGCGGCCATCGTCGGCGTCCCCGACGCCGAGACCGGCGACGAGAAGGTCGTCCTCGCGGTCGCCGGGACGACCACCCCCGACGAGCTGCGCCGCAGGCTGCCGCAGCTCATCGACCACGACGCCCTGCCCGACCGGATCGTCGTCCTCCCCTCGCTCCCGCGCTCCGGCCGGACCCGCAAACTGGACCGCGACCTGCTGCGGGAGGCCGTCCGATGAGGATCGCCGTCACCGGGGCGTCCGGCTTCGTCGGCGGGGCCGTCGCCCGCGCGCTGGCCGCCGACCACGACGTCCTCGGCTTCGGACGCCGCCCGGGGTACCGCTTCTGGGACCTCACCCACGGCCCCCTCCGCACCCCGCCCGCCGTGGACGCCGTGATCCACTGCGCGGGCAGCGTCACCGACTGGGGGCCCGCTGCCGGCCTCTTCGCCGTCAACCTGCTCGGCACCCGGAACGCCCTCGCCACCTGGCCGGACGCCCGGTTCGTCCACGTCAGCACGGCCAGCGTCTACGACCCCCACATCCCGCACGTGCTGACCACCGAGTCCGAGGGACCGGCCGTCCGGCACCTCAACGCTTACGGCGCGTCCAAGGCCGCGGCCGAACGGCTCGTCCTGCGCCGTCCGGACGCCGTGATCCTGCGTCCGCACGCCGTCTACGGCCCCGGCGACACGACCCTCCTGCCGCGCGTCCTGTCGGCCGTCCGGGGACCCGTCCTTCCCGCGGTCGGCACCGGACGCCAGCGGATCAGCCTCACCGCGATCGACAACCTCGTCCACGCCTGCCGCCGAGCCCTGACCGGCCCGCCCGGCGTCTACAACATCGCCGACGCCGAACCCGTCCTCCTCGACACCGCGCTCCGCGCCCTCCTCGCCGAACGAGGCGTCCGCGCCCGTCCCGTCTACCTTCCGCACCGTCCGGTCCGGGCCATGGCCGCAGCCGCCGAAGGCGCCTTCCTGCTGGCCCGGAGCCCACGCCCACCCCACCTGACCCGCTACGCCATCAGCCACCTGGCCCAGGACCGCACCTACGACACCACCGCCGCCCGCCAGGCCCTCGCCTACACCCCGACCCCCACCTCCTTCAAAGGCGCCGCCACCTGGTAGCTGTATTTAAAAGTCCCGGCCCACTTCGCTCGCCTGGCGGCTCGCTTCGTGACCGTGCCTGGGCGAACGCGGCATCGCTTCGCGATCTGCCCGGTTGCGCTCGCCTTCGGCTTCGCTCCACCGTGCAGGTCACGCGTTCGCGCGCGTGGCTGAGGTCACTTCGAGACAGTCCTAGGCCGGCGTATGCGTGGTGGCCTCCTGCACGGCCGTGCCGAAGGGGTTGTCGATGACGTAGCGCCAGTGGCCGTCCGGCCCGCGCCGGGCGACGTCGGTGGCGGTGCCCTCGATGTGCACGGCCTCCCCGTCGGGATCAGTGCCGTCGATCGACCAGTCCACGATGAGCAGCGCGAGGTCGTCCGTGGCGTAGACGTGCCGGGGCCGGACGGTGATCGGGAGGCCCAGCCCGACGAACTCGGCGTTCGCCGCGAGGGCCTGGTCGCCGGTCAGCGCGGTACCCGGCCCGGGGACGAACACCGCGCCGTCCTCGTACACCTCCGCCACCGCCTCCAGGTCGCCGCTGTTGAAGCGTTCGGCGAACACCATCGGCACGTCCTCGGGCCGCACGGCGAGACTCCGCATCCTCATGCACCACCTTCTGCCTGGGAAACTGCATCGGAACGGACGTTAGGAGGCGCTCTCGTGGCTCACCAAACGGTTGGTGACGCGGCCCGCCCGGGCCTGCCGGACGACCCGCGCGCTCACGTGACCGAGCCGATCCCGGCCTGCCCGGTGGAGGTCACCCTCGCCGCCCTGCGCGGACGCTGGACGACCCTCGTGATCCGCGAACTCCTGCACGGCGAACGCACCTACACCGAACTGCGCCGGGCCCTCCCCGCTCTCTCGGACAAGGTGCTCTCCGACCGGCTGGCCCACCTCTCCAGCGTCGGCGTGCTGACCCGCCGCCGCGTCGGCGGCTGGCCGCCCACCACCCACTACGACCTCACCCCCCAGGGCCGCGACCTGGGCCCCGTCCTCCAAGCCCTCTGGGACTGGGGCGCAACACACCCCCTCCCCGCTCCGTCCATTTAGAGTCTCGGCCCACTTCGCTCGCCTGGCGGCTCGCTACGTGACCGTGCCTGGGCGAACGCGGCATCGCTTCGCGATCTGCCCGGTTCCGCTCGCCTTCGGCTTCGCTCCACCGGGCAGGTCACGCGTTCGCGTGCGTGGCTGAGGCCGCTTCAAGCCAGGCCCTAAGCGTCCGTCTCGAACTTGCTTCCGCCCCACGCGCGAACGCTTGACTGTCCGCTGCGACAAAGTCGGAGGCAAGCGGCACTGGTTGGATCGCGAAGCGATGCTGCGTTCGCCTGGGCCGGTCACCTAGCTGGCCAACACGCGGCGCGTCGCGGCGGCCGCGCCCTGGCCGAGAACTTGGGACGTGCGCGGAGGCGCGGAGTGTGGGCGCGTGCGGAGGTGCCGTGTGTGGGCGTGCGTGGAGGTGCGGGGCGTGAGGCGGGTCAGGAGGCGGAGAGGCGCTGGGACGCCTGGTGGGCGGCTTCGTGGGCGTCGACCAGTTCACGCCCTGCTCGCCTCCAAGGCTCCGCGCGTCATCGCGATCGGTTTGGGGAGTTACCTGGACGCGGACGGCGGTCCCGCGTGGATGGATCTGCCCGATTTCCCGGCAGAGTTCCGGCCGTTCTCCGAAGGGCATCTCGCGGGCGTGACCGTGCTCCGGGAGGGCGGGGACGAACTCGACTGGCTGATCCTCAGCCCGTCCGGTGACTTCGACCACGAGGCCGCCCGGACGGGCGAGTACCGCGTCGCGCCCGGCTCCGCCACCAGCCGCATCTCGCTGCCCGACTTCGCCATCGCGGTGCTCGACGAGATTGACCGCCCCTCCCACAAGCACGAACACGTCGGCGTCGAAAACCCCGCGCACTAACGCACGCGAGTGAACACATAACACGGCGGCCTCTCTTTCGGCCCGAGGCGAAAGAGAGGCCGCCGGCCCCTCCCGAGCCGTGGCCACGCCTCATGCCCGGTTCAGCGCCCCGCCTCCAGGCGGCCGCCCACCCAAGCGCGCCCACCCAAGCGGGCACGCGCATGAGCAAGCCCCACGTCCCGCCTCGCGCGCGCTAACGCGTGTCCGCGAAGAGGCGAGGCGGCGTGTGTGCGCGGGGCGCGGGAGTGGCTGGTGTGGGCGTCAGGGGTGGAGGGAGATGAAGAGGGCTTCGCCTTCTTTGCGGTAGCCGACTCGGGCGTAGACGCTGGCGGCCTGGTCGTTCGCCGGGGTGAGGAAGAGTGTGGTGAGTCCGGCTCGTGCGCCCGCGCGGGTGAGGGCGGCGGTGATCGCGCCGCCGATGCCGCGTCGGCGATGGGACGGGGCCGTGGCGATGCCCGCGATCTCGGCCACGCCGTCGCTCGGGGCGAGGAGCAGCCCGGCGCCCACGATCTCGCCGGACGCGTTGTCGCGGGCCGCCGCGACCATGCCGTCGCCTTCGAGGAGCCGGAGCAGCCGGGCGAGGTCGTGGTCGGCGGGCGGGGGGACGTCGAAGGCGGCGTTCGTGACGCGGGCGACGGCCCACAGGTCGTCGGTCGCGGACGCCGGGACGGGTTCGACCCGGATCCCGGGGTCCATGGGCGCGTCCACGACCTCGGACGGCGGGCAGACCAGCAGCGGATAGCGGCCTTCGGGGGTGAATCCGGCGGCCAGCAGAGAGGCCTCGACCTTGGGCGCGGCGCGCGGGATGTACTCCAGGCGCGGGATGCGGGACCGTTCCCGGAACACGGCGACCAGCGCCTCGATCTCGTCCGCCGTCGGGTCCGCGTCGTCGTCGGGGACGGCGAAGTTGAACGGCCAGTCCGCGTCGTCCGGGTCGATCTTGGCGGTGAACGGCCCGACCCGGAACCGCTGGTCGGCGGGGACGCTCCGCAGGAACTTCTGCACATCGTGGATCAACACGTGGCCGAACGGTACGGACGGGACAGCGCTGAGGCCACCGAATTATCACCCGTGAAGTCCAAAGACATCGGATATCCCTCTGTACCGCCGCCCGCTCGTCCCGGGCGGGGAAGGAGAACTGATGGAGTTCCGCGATGTGCTCTCCCGCCGCCGGATGGTGCGGGCGTACCGGGCCGATCCCGTGCCCGAGGACGTGCTGGACGGTGTCCTTCGCGTCGTCCGGCGCGCGCCCAGTGCGGGATTCAGCCAGGGCCACCGGGTCGTCGCCGTCACCGACCCCGAGACCCGCGCCCGCGTCGCGCTCCTCGCCGGCGAGGAGCGGTACGTGGAGCGCGGGATCGGGCCGTGGCTGTCGGTCGCGCCCGTGCTGCTCGTGCTCGCCGTCAGCGAGGACGCCTATCACGAGCGTTACCAGCGACCCGACAAGGTGAACGACGAGGGCGAGGAGATGTCCTGGCCCACGCCCTACTGGTGGGTGGACGCTGGTGCGCTGATGATGCTCTTCCAGCTCGCCGCCATCGACGCGGGCCTCGCGGCCGGGTTCGCGATCGTCCACCGGACGGACGAGCTGAAGGACCTGCTCGGTCTGCCCGGGGACGCCGCGATCGTCGGTGTCATGACCCTCGGGTATCCGGCCGAGCCTCCGGACGGCGACTCCGCGCACCGCGCCGGACTCCGCTCGCGGCGGAAGCCGATCGACCACCTCGTCCGCCGCGAACGCTGGTCCTGACGTCCGGCCCCGGCCCCGGCTGGCGGGTGCGGGCCGGGGCCGGGCGGGGGGTCAGGAGATGGTGGCGCCGCCGTCCACCGGGAGGATCGTTCCGGTGACGTAATCGGCGGACACCAGGTAGGCGATCGCGTCCGCGACCTCGTCGGCCTGGCCGGCGCGGGGCACCGGCAGCGCGGCGGTGAACCTGCCGAACGTGGCGGAGCGCTCGTCCTCGGCGATGAACGACCACCACGGGGTGTCGATCAGGCCGGGCGCGACGGCGTTCACCCGGACCGGGGACAGCTCGGCGGCGAGCGGCGGCACCATCCGCTCGATCGCGCCGTTCACCGCCGCCAGCACCGCCGTGCCCGGGTTCGCCGCGCGCGCCGACGCGGCGGACAGCACGGTGATCGAACCCTTGACCCGGCCCGCCGCCAGCCTGATCACCGACAGGTAGGCGAACAGCTTGCCCTCGAACATCCGCCGGACGGCGTCGGCGCCGACCTCGGCGACCGGTCCCACCGCGAGCCCGCCGGGGCTGAACGCGAGGACGAGGTGGTCGAACTCGCCGGTCCGCTCGAAGAACTCGCGGACCTGGGCCTCGTCGGTGCCGTCCACCTGCTCGGCGGCGGACACCGTCGCCTTGAGCTCGGCGAGCCGCTCCGGGTCCCGCCCGGTGACGATGACCTCCGCGCCCCGCGCCGCGAGCCGTTCGGCCGCCGCGCGGCCGATGCCGGAGGTGCCACCCATGATGACGACGCGCATCTGCGCACTCCCTTTTCTAGACGTTGCGTCTCGATATTAATCCGAGACACGGCGTCTTGTAAAGTGGGCGGCATGACCGGACAACGCGGCCCCGGCCGTCCGCGCAGCGAGGCGGCCCGGCGGGCGATCCTCGACGCGGCGATGGGCGAGCTCCAGGAGCGCGGGTACGCCGCGCTGACCATGCAGGGCATCGCGGCACGCGCCGGGGTGGGCAAGCAGACGGTGTACCGGTGGTGGCCGTCCAAGGCGGAGGTCGCGCTGGAGGCCATGGCCGAGATGGCCGAGGAGGTCGTCGCCGTCCCGGACGAGGGGTCGCTCCAGGCCGACCTGGACGCCTTCCTCGCCGCGACCTTCCACCAGCGCGGGCAGCGGCCCGCCCTGGTCGGGCTGATGGCGCAGGCCCTGCTCGACCCGGCGTTCGCCACGCAGTTCCGGGACCGGTTCCTGCTCGTCCGGCGCGGGGTGTTCGGCGCGATCCTCGAACGCGCGGCGGCTCGCGGGGAGGTCGCGCCGGACGCCGACCTCGACCTGCTGATGGACGTCGTCTACGGCGTCCTCTGGTACCGGCTCATGCTCGACCACGCCCCGCTCGACGAGGAGCTGGGACGCCGCCTGAGCCGGCTGGTGGTCCGGGAGGCCGCCGTTTCCGACCGTCCCGGCCTGAGCGCCCCGCCAGGGCCGGCGGTCATCGCGCCCGGCGGGCTCAGTCGTCGATCGTGATGCCGAGCGCGGTGGCGAAGGACGGCAGCAGCGAGCGGGCGTCGGACGGTCCCACCGTCGCGCCGTCCAGGCCGTCGACGCCGCCGAGCCCGGACAGGTCGCAGCCGTCGAACCGGACGTCCCGCATGGACGCCTGGCTGAACTGCGCGGCGACCAGCCCGCAGTCCTCGAACCGGACGTCGCGCAACTCGGCGTTCTGGAAGTTCGCCTCGGTGAGGTTGCAGTCGCGGAACACCACGTTCCGCAGCACGGCGAAGCGGAACGAGGCCAGGTCGCCGCGGCAGCCCTCGAACGTGACGTCGCGCAGGCCCGCCTCGGTGAACTGCGTGCCGGTCATCCGGCAGGTCGTGACGGAGGCGTTGAAGACCCGCGAGTCGAAGAGCCGCAGGTTCGCCAGGTCGCAGCCCTGGAACGCCACGTCCGCGAAGCCCGCGCGGTGCAGGGTGAGACCCGCGAGGCGCGTGTCGGTGAACCGGCAGCGCTCGAACGTCACGTCCTCCGGGTCGCCCTCGGGAGTGACCAGGTCGAGCGCGGCATAGTCGAGCGACAGACGCTTGACGTCATGGACGAGCTCCGCGTCGTCGCGGACGGCGGGGGTGAGTTTCCCCGGAAGGCGCGGCGGCTTCGGTGCTTTCGGACCCGAACGTGACCCGGACATGCCGCCGACCGTACCCGACCCCGCGCACCTCCCGCCCACCCCGTGCGCCCCGTCCAGTCCGCGCCGAACGGGCCCGCCTGCCGTGCGCGATTCCCCGGGGGAGGGACTGAGACGCCCGTGGCGGCGGGCACAGCGGCCGTACCCTTGCCGGGGCGGGTTTTCGCAGGACGGAGGGTGTGCGCGGTGCCGAAGAAGGTCGATCATCAGCAGCGGCGCAGGGAGATCGCCGAGGCGCTGCTGCGGATCGCGGGCGCCCGCGGGCTCCAGGCGGCCACGATGCGGGAGGTCGCGGCCGAGGCGGGGGTGTCGGTCCGGCTCGTCCAGTACTACTTCGACAGCAAGCTCGAACTGCTGCTCGGCGCGGTGCCGTTCCTGGGGGAGCAGATGTCGGCGCGGATGGTCGCGCGGCCACGTTGTCCTCGGTGATCACCGGCTGCGCCTTGAACGACACGACCTGCTCACGCAGGTCGATCAGGGATTTCACCCGGTC
>NZ_JBFAOF010000104.1:0-13478 GCF_040675125.1 Spirillospora sp. NPDC049652
GACGTCGTCCTCATGGACGTCCGCATGCCCGGCACGGACGGCATCGAGGCCACCGAACGCCTCCGCGCCGCCGACCACACCCCGCGCGTCCTCATCCTCACCACCTTCGAGCTGGACGAGTACGTCTACGACGCGCTCGCCGCCGGGGCCAGCGGCTTCCTCCTCAAGGACGTCACCGCCGAACGGCTCTTCGAGGCCGTCCGCGTCGTCGCCGCCGGGGACGCCCTCCTCGCCCCCGGCGTCACCCGCCGCCTGATCGAGGAGTTCGCGCGCTCGCGCCGCCGCCCGAGGAGCACGGCGTCCGCGCTCACCGCGCTGACGCCGCGCGAGACCGAGGTGCTGCGGGCGATGGCCGAGGGGTTCTCCAACCCGGAGATCGCCGCGTACCTGGTGGTGAGCGAGGAGACGGTGAAGACGCACGTCAGCCGCATCCTCGGCAAGCTCGGCCTGCGCGACCGCACCCAGGCGGTCATCGCCGCCTACGAATCCGGGCTCGTCGTCCCCGGCGCGTGAGGGTGTAGCGGGCACCACCACCGAAGCGGGGGCACGGCCGGTCGTGCCGTTCCGGCGCGGAACCTAGCGTCGAGGGAGTTGATCAAGAACGCTCTCACCTGGAGGCCCGACGTGCGCATGCCCGCACTCCTCGCCCTCGCCGCCGCCGCCGTCGCGGCGTCCGCCGTCCCGGCCTCGGCCGCCGCCCCCTCCGCGTTGCGGCGGGACGCCGACGCCATCCGCGACCTCGGCGTCACCGGCGTCCAGGCCCGCGTCACCGGACCGGACGGCCGCTCGCACGTCGTGACCAGCGGCGTCGCGGACATCCGGACGAAACGGCCCGTCCCGACCAGCGGACGGTTCCGCATCGCGAGCGTCACCAAGACGTTCACCGCGACGACCGTCCTGCAACTCGTCGGCGAGGGACGCCTCTCCCTGGACGACACCGTCGAGCGCGTCCTGCCCGGCGTCGTGCGGGGCGACGGCAACGACGGCCGGAAGATCACCGTCCGGAACCTGCTCCAGCACACCAGCGGCCTGCACGACGACATGCCCGGGATCGACTCGCCGGAGTCCTACGCCCTGCACCGCCTCGACACCCACACGGCCGAGGAGTTCGTCGCCCGCGCCATGCGGCACGCCCCGGACTTCCGGCCCGGCACGAGCTGGCGCTACTGCAACACCGGCTACCTGCTCCTCGGGATGATCATCCAGAAGGTCACCGGCAACCCCTGGAACGTGGAGGTGCGCGACCGCATCCTGCGTCCGCTCGCCATGGACGACACCACCTTCCCGGGGGAGTCGCCGCGCATCCGGGGCCCGCACGCCCGCGGCTACCAGCTCTTCGAGACCGGCGGGCTCACCGACGTCACCGAGAACCGCGACAGCGCGTGGGCCGGAGCCGCGGGCGGCCTGATCAGCACCACCGCCGACCTCGACCGCTTCCTCCGCGCCCTCGACGCGGGCAGGCTCCTGCGCCCGGCCGAGCAGAGGGAGATGCGCCGGAGCGTCCCGGTCCAGGGCCCCCTCGCCGAGGTCTGGCCGGGCGCCGAGGACGGCCTCGGCCTCTTCACCCGACCGCTGACCTGCGGCGGAACCTACTCCTTCCACAGCGGCGACATCCTCGGCTACAAGACCCGGAACGCCGTCACCGCGGGCGGCCGTCGCAGCGTCGTCATCTCCATGTCCACGATGCTGGAGGACACGATGGAGCACGCCGTCCAGCAGGAGAACGCCGCCTCCGCCCTCATCGACCACGCCCTCTGCGGAACCCGCTAGACCTCGACGTCGAGGAACTCCAGGAACGCGGCGGCGGGCGGGCTCGGCCGGTGGCGCGACCAGATCAGGCGCTCCACCCGGCCCGGCGCGTCCCGGACGCACAGGCTCCGCACGCCCCGCAGCCGCCGCGCGTAGTTCGCCGGGAGCATCCCGACCGCGAGGCCCTGCCGGATGATCTCCGCGATGAACTCGGGCGACGTCACCTCGAACGCGACGTCCCGCTGCACGTCCGCCGCCGCGAACGCCTGGTCGGACTGCGACCGGCCGATCGTCCCCGCCGCGAAGTCCACGAACGTCTCGTTCGCCAGCGACGCCAGGTCGGTCTCGGCCTCGTCCGCGAGCCGGTGCTCGGGCCCGACGACCGCGACCAGGTTCCCGTGCTCCAGCTCCCGGTCGCTCACGCCCTTCGGGATCGTCCCGGGCAGCAGGCCGAGGAACCCGATGTCGAGCGAACCGTCCCTGACCTGCTCGATCAGCTCCTCGCTGATGCCCGCGCGCAGCGTGATCCGCACGTGCGGATACCGCTCCCGGTACCGCTTCAGCAGGGACGGCAGGTCCACGGCCGCCACCGTCGTGATCGCGCCGATCGCCAGCCGTCCCCGGATCTCCCCGGACGCCGCCGCGACCTCCGCGCGCGCCCGCTCCGCCGCGTCCAGCGCCTGCCGCGCCGCGGGCAGGAACGCCTCCCCGGCGGGCGTCAGCCGCACCCGCCGGCTCGTCCGCTCGAACAGCCGCGCGCCGAGCTCCCGCTCCAGCCGCGCGACCTGGTGCGACAGCGCCGACTGGACGACCCGGCAGCGCTCCGCCGCCCGGGTGAACCCGCCCTCCTCGGCCACCGCGACGACGTAGCGCATCTGCTGAAGGTCCATCGGATCAATCTACAATCGCGATTGATCCGATGAAAAGAATGCGTTGGACTCATCAATGGGTCAGGCCGCATCCTCGTGCCATGGCGATCATGACTCAGCGGCCCGCGGCACAGCGGGCGGCGGCCGAGGGCTCCGGCCTCAGCCGCGGACTCCTGCTCCTCATGGCGGTCGCGACCGGACTGACGGTGGCGTCCAACTACCTCCCCCAGCCCCTCCTCCACCTCATCGGCGGCTCCCTCGGCCTCAGCACCGGCATGGCCGGGCTGATCGTCACCGCCGCGCAGGTCGGCTACGGCATCGGCCTGTTCCTCCTCGTCCCGCTCGGCGACCTCTTCGAGCGCCGCCGCCTCGCGGTCTCCCTCTACCTCCTCACCGCCGGGTTCCTGCTCGTCTCCGCCGTCGCCCCCAACGGCGCGGTGCTGCTCGTCGGCACGGCCCTCACGGCACTGGCCTCGGTCGCCGCGCAGGTCGTCGTCCCGTTCGCCGCGTCCCTGGCCGCCCCGGCCGAGCGCGGACGCGTCGTCGGCACCGTGATGATGGGCCTGCTCCTCGGCGTCCTGCTCGCCCGCACCATCTCCGGCGCGCTCGCCGAACTCGGCGGCTGGCGCACCGTCTACTGGGTCCAGGCCGGACTGATGCTCCTCATGGCCGTCCTGCTCCGCCGCAACCTGCCGACCCTGCACACCCCGGCCGGCCTCTCCTACCCGAAGCTGCTCGGCTCCGTCGCGACCCTCATGCGCGAACTGCCGGTCCTGCGCTGGCGGATGGCCATCGGCGCGCTCTCCTTCGCCGCCTTCTCCGCCCTCTGGACGTCCCTGACCTTCCTGCTCTCCGGCGGCTCCTACGGCTGGAGCGAAGGCGCGATCGGCCTGATGGGCCTGTTCGGGGCCCTCGGCTCCGTCGTCGCCAACATCGCCGGACGCCTCGCCGACCGGGGCCGCGTCCAGGCCGTCACCGGCATCGGCGCCGTCGTCTACCTCGTCTCCTGGCTGCCCCTCGCGCTCGGCGGACACAGCCTCGCCTGGCTCATCGTCGGCATCGTCGCCCTGGACATGGCCCAGCAGGCCCTGCTCATCAGCAACCAGAACGTCGTCTACGCGCTGCGCCCCGAGGCCCGCAACCGCATCAACTCCGCCTTCATGACCGGCAACTTCGTCGGCGGCGCGGCGGGCTCCGCCCTCGCCTCCCTCGCCTGGACGCACGGCGGCTGGTCCTCCGTCGCCATCCTCGGCGTGGCCCTCTCCACCGCCATGCTCGCCGCCTGGCTCCTCGAGCGCCTCACCACCCGGTGAACCCCCGATGAGGCCAAGGCCCCACCCACCCCGATGTAGCAACCCCCACTCCGAAAATCGCGGCGCTGCAATCCGGACCCCACCGGACCGCAGCGCCGCTCGGCATATGTCCGCCACCAGCGCCGACCCGGCCTCAGCTGGGCCAGTCCGCGTCAATGACGATGTCGGTTCCCTTCCAGGATGAGCGGATCCTGACGTACGTCCTGCCGAGCCGTTCCTCCATCGGGTCGGCTTCCAGGAAGCGCCCCCAGCGGTGCACGGCCTCGCGGGCGACACTCCCGGCCTCGTCGACGCCGGCCCGGGAGTCCGGCCCGGTCTCCGAGATCTCTCCCACCAGACGCCACCGGCCTTCTTCAGTCCGGTCGGGGACGTGCCAGGAGAGCACCGGGAGATCGTTCTCGGCCAGCTCGCCGAGCGTCGCCACGAGGCGGGCCTGGGCGTGCCGGGTCTCCTCGGCCCCGTCCCCCGTCAACGGCGGGGGAGTCCAGGCCGCGGGTCGGCGTCCGAACCCGCTCCGCCACCGGGGCGCGGCCCCGAAGAGGGCGAGGCCGATCCCGTCCCGCCCGGACGACGCGGAGAACTCCACCACCCGAGGTGTCCGCTCCGAGCTCAGTGAAAGCCCCAGGTGCCCGGCCCAGGGCATGAGGTGCGCCCGGACCCTCCCCGCCCGTGGAGCGAGGATGAGCCCGGTCAGCTCGACTTGGTGCGTGGACGCCCCGTCCCCGATCGTCCAGTGCAGCGGCGGCAGGTCGTCCTGCAGGAACCCGGCGAGCAGCCGGACCGCCCGCGCCTGATGGACGAGCGCCTCACGAAACTCACGATCCACGCCCCCACCCAACACCCAACGTCCGAGCGAAACCGCTCGGGGCGAAACCGCTCGGGACCGCGTCGGCCCTGACCGTACGCCGCTCGCGGGGCAGGATGGAGGGATGAAGGACGCGCTGCTGCCTCGGTCGCTCGCCCGGTTCAACCGGATCGTCACCAACCCGCTCCAAGGGCTCTGGGCTCCGTACCTGCCGCCCTACGCGGTGATCGTGCATCGCGGACGGACGTCCGGGCGTGAATACCGGACGCCCGTGCTCGCCTTCCGCCACGGCGGCGCGCTCGTGGTCGGGCTTCCCTACGGGGCGGGCAGCGACTGGGTGCGCAACGTGCTCGCGGCGGGGGAGGCCGGGGTCGAGCGGCTCGGACGGCTGCGGCGGCTGGAGAACCCCCGCGTGCTCACCGCCGACACCCCATCGGCCGAGCTGCCCGGTGTGGCGCGTCGGCTCGTCCGGCACATGGACGTGCTCGTCGCCGACATCCGGCGCGGTTAGGACGCGGCGGAGCCGAAGGTGGTGGGGCCGAACATGGGACGGATGCCCGCCACGATCTGCCGGATCATCGGGCGCTGCTCGGCAGGGGTCCGGCCGCGCAGGTTCAGCACCGGGTCGATGCCGTCGTAGTACGGGGCCAGCGCCAGGAACGGCAGCGTCATCAGCAGGACGGACGCCAGCACGTCCACGTCGGCGTCCGGGTGGATGTCGCCGCGTTCCTTCCACAGCTTCAGCGCCGGGTCGATGACCTGGAGGTAGTGCTGGTTCGCGGTCTCGCGGATCACCGACCGGACGCCGTTGTCGAGCTCGAAGTTGGTCGCCGCCGTGACGCCGCGCTCCAGCGGGTGGTCGGCGTAGTACTCCGACCACTCGCAGAGGGTGTCGAACAGCCAGCCGTCGAAGGGCTGGTCGAAGTCGAGCCGCGCGATGCGGCGCTCCATCTCCTCGCGGATGCGCCGGGACGTCTCGTCGCACACGAAGCCGAAGAACTCCAGCTTGTCGCGGAAGTACTGGAACAGCGAGCCCTTGGCGATGCCCGCCTCGCGGGCGATGGTGTTCAGACTGCCGGTCGAGTAGCCGTGTTCGCCGAACTCGCGCATCGCCGCTTCGAGCACCCGCTCGCGTTTGGCGACGTTCAGGCGGAACCATGTGGATGTCGGCATCGGCCGTCGGCTCTCCGAAATGATCACTGGGGGTGTCAGACCTCGATGACGCGACGGTCAGCGTAACCTCCGCGCCATCATCCCGACACCCGATCCCCGATCTTCGGCATCGCCTTGCCACAGGGGCTTCCGGCCGGATTCACCGGTCCGCGCGCCGCCCGTTCGCGGCGGTTCGCGCATCGTCGCAGGTAGGGGCGTTCCGGGCTCAGCCGACCAGGCTCAGCGGCGGGCCTCAGCCGGCCAGGCGGAGCAGGATGCGCAGGACCTCGTCGATGATCTCGGCGGCGGCGGCCGCCGAGTCCGCCAGCGCGATCTCGCGGCCCGCCTCGCCGATCACCGTGGTCAGCACCATGCTCAGTACGGACGTCGCGCTGTCGCCGCCGTCCTCGCGGTGCAGCAGCAGCCGCGTGTTGCGCTCGATCCACCGCTGCGCCCGGCCGCGCCGCATCAGCGAGAACCCGGACGGCCCCTCCCCGGCGTGGAACAGCCGCGCAGCCTCGCGCCGCTCCCAGCACGTCTCCAGATAGCCGCGCGCGCCCGCGACGAACAGCGCGATCGGGTCGTCCTCACCGGACGCGCGGGCCGCCGCCACCGCCTCGGCGGCGCGGGTTTCCTGCTCGCCGCTCAGTTCCTCCCAGAGCGCCAGGTACAGCCCGGCCTTGCCGCCGTAGTGGTGGTAGAGGCTCCCGACGCTGATCCCGGACCGCTCGACGATCTCGGCGATGCCCGCGTCCGCGTAGCCGCGGTCGGCGAACACCTCCTGCGCGGCGTCCAGCAGCGCGCGCCGGGTCGCGTCCGCGCGCGCCCACTGCCGGGACGCCGGCGCCCCACCGTTCTGCATCGTCCGATGCTCTCAGTACCAGTGGTGCGCCGACCACCACGACCAGGCGCCGCAGGGGTCGTGATACCGAGCCTTGATGTAGGCCAGACCCCAGGCGATCTGCGTGGGGGAGCTGTTCTTCCAGTCCGGGCCGGCGTCGGCGAGCTTGTCCGCGGGCAGCGCCTGCGGGATGCCGTACGCGCCGCTGGACGGGTTGGTCGCGTGCTCGTCCCAGCTCGACTCGTGCTCCCAGAGCGTCTCCAGCGAGTCCCAGCAGCGGCCCCAGCCCTTCATGGCGCTCATCTTCTTGCCCCACGCCTTGTTCTGCTTGGCGCTCGGGTTGGACTTGGCGAGCCGCTCGCGCTCCTGCTGCAGCTTGAGCTGCTCGCGCGCCTTCGCGTCCCGCTTGGCCTTCTCCCGGAGCTGCCGCAACTGGCGCTGCTGCTGCTCGTAGGCGTTCTTCTTCGCCTGCGCGATGACGCCCGCCGCGACGGGGTCCATGCTGGACGAGGACAGCTTGGCGAGCATGTCGTTGGTCGAGAACATGCCGCCGTCGGCGGCCTTGGGCGGCTCGCCGGGACCCATCCACTTCGGGATCACCCACACCATCGCGACGAGCATCGCGGCGATGCCGACGACGGTGATGGTCGCGTTGTGGGTGAGGACCCGCCAGGTCTTGCGCACCTTGCCGGGCGGGCGCTCCCAGGGGTTCGGGGCGTCCAGGTATTCCGCCGGATACTCGTCCGAGCGCTCCGGTGAGCGCTTGGCGGAGCGTCCGGACGAGCGTCGTCCGCGGCGTCGCGGAGGACGTGACGGGGACGGCGGGGGACTCGTTCGGGACCGTGCCATGCCCCATACCTTGCCTCAAGGTCAGAGTGGGATGTCCGCCAAACCCCTGGTACGGCGCCCTGTGTCGGCTCCCTCACACCGCGCCGGGGCCGCCCTGGCGGACGGGCCGCACCGCAGGGAACGCCCTCCGCGCCGGGCGTTCATACCTCCAGGTCGCCCGCCGCCAGACGCGCCGGCTGGAGCGATTCGAACAGCGGGCGGTACAGCCCGGCGAGCTGGCCGAGCGGGCCGTCCGGCGACTCCAGCGCGAGGTTCACCCGGCCCGCGAGGTCGCGCCCGGACGGGGTGACGAGGACGAGCGTGGCGCGCCGGTCCCGCGGATGGCGGGAGCGGGAGACCAGGCCGTCCGCCTCCAGCTGGTCCACGGTCAGCTTCACCGAGGTCGGGTGCAGCATCAGGAACCGGCCGAGCGTGCTGAGCCGGGCGCGGCCGGTGGACGTCAGGGCGAGCGTGGTGAGCAGGAAGAACCCGGTGCGGCTCAGCCCGGACTTCTCCAGCTCGTCGTCCAGGGCCTTGCGGATCAGCTGGTAGAGGCGGCCGACCGAGCAGATGGCCATGAACGGCCACGGCTGCCCGGGCAGGCCCTGGCCGTCCCAGCGGTCGTGGATGCCGGTCACGAGCGGGTCGGCCGGCGGTCCGTCCGGCGGTCCCTCCGGACCAGGGGCGGAGCCGTCGAGGTGTTGGTGCACCCGCAGATCCTAACCTCGGACGCCGCATGAAGTAAGTACTCGCTTCTTAGACCTTTCTCCCATAGAGTGCTCCAGATCACAGGCGTTGCCGGTGTGTCCGTGTGATGCTGCTGCCACCTGTGTGCTCGACCGGACCGATCAGTGCTCCACGACCAGTGCTCCACCCACAGTGCTCCGTCGGACGGACCCCCGCCGTCCGAGACACCCCAGGAGGCACGAATGCTGCGTCGCCCCGGCCCCCCGGGGGCGAGATGGCCCTGAGCCTCACCGGCGTGCCGGACCTCGCCCGCCGGCGCGCCGCCCGCGCGCTGGACGAGACCGGCCTGCTGTGCGTCACGTTCCTGGAGGGCCTGCGCCGCACCTGGGACGTGCGGCAGTGGTGGGGCGAGTTCATCGAGCAGTGCTGGTTCCTCGCCCGGGTCACCTCCGTCCCGGTCATGCTCATCGCGATCCCGCTCGGCGCGACGATCTCGCTGCAGGTCGGGGACATCGCGCGGCAGCTCGGGGCCGCGTCGGCGACCGGGGCGCTGCTGATCGCCGCGATGGTCCAGCAGGTCGCGCCGCTCGCCGCGGCGCTGCTGGTGTCCGGCGTCGGCGGCTCGGCCATCACCTCCGACATGGGCGCCCGCAACATCCGCGACGAACTCGCGGCCATGGAGGTCATGGGCATCAACCCGATCCACCGCCTGGTCACCCCCAGGCTGTGGGCGGCCAGCACGGTGTCGGTCCTGCTCGCCTCGGTGGTGATCCTCGCCGGGACGCTGGGCGGCTACTACTTCAACGTCATCCAGCAGGGCGTCAGTCCCGGCGCGTTCTTCGACGGCGCGACGACCCTGCTGCAGTTCCCGGACCTGATGATCACGCTGTTCAAGGCGTGGGTGTTCGGCTTCATCGCCGCCGCGGTCGCCTGCTACATGGGCATGAACTGTGACTACGGGCCGGTGGGCGTCGGACGGGCGGTGAACCGGGCGGTCGTGGTCACCTCGATCGTGGTGTTCGCCTCCAACTACATCCTGACCACGATCTACCAGGTCCTCTTCCCCCCGAGGTTCTGATGTTCCCCCCGAGGTACTGAATGGTCGCCCTCTCCCCGGTCCGGCGGATCGGCCGCGCGGTGCGCGGCCGGACCGCGGGCATGGCCGCCTCGTTCAACCTGCCGGTCTTCCTCGGCCGGGTGCTGTACGGGCTGCTGTTCGACATCATCCTCAGACGCAAGTACGGCCGGACGCTCGCCAAGCAGGTCAGCGACATCACCGTCGGCGTCGGCGCGCTGGTGATCGGCGGCGGCATGATCTTCGTGATCGCGACGATGTCGCTCGCCACCGGCGCGATCGTCGGCCAGCAGGGCTATCCCGGGCTGGAGCGCATCGGCGCGGAGGCGTTCACCGGCCTGGTCGCGTCCTACTCCAACGTCCGCGAGGTGACCCCGATCATCGCCGGGGTCGCCCTCGTCGCGCAGGTCGGGACGAGCTTCACCGCCGAGATCGGCGCGATGCGGATCTCCGAGGAGATCGACGCGCTGGAGGTCATGGGCATCAACTCGCTGGTCTACCTCGTGTGCACGCGGGTGGCGGCCGGCGTGATCGCCCTGGTGCCGCTCTACCTGGTCTCGCTGTTCATGGCCTTCTGGGCGACCCGGTTCATCTCGGTGTCGGTCTACGGCCTGTCACCCGGCATCTACGACTACTACTTCCACCTCTACCTGCCGCCGATCGACGTGCTGTACAGCGTGATCAAGGTGGCGATCTTCGCGTTCATCGTGATGTTCGTCCATTGCTACCGCGGCTACCACGCGGCCGGCGGGCCGGTCGGCGTGGGCGTCGCGGCCGGACGCGCGATCCGGGAGTCCACGATCCTCATGATCCTGATGAACCTGCTGCTCAGCTACATCTTCTGGGGACACGGCGGCACGGTGAGGCTGACCGGATGAGCGACGAGACCCTCTCCCGCCGGACCCGGACGCTGTTCGGCGCGGCGGGCGCCGGGGCGATCGCCGCCGCGGTCGCCGGGCTGGTGCTCGGCGCGACCCCGTCCAACCCCGGCTCGACCTACTACACCGCCGAGTTCCACCGCGCCGGCCAGGGCCTGGACCCGGGCAAGTCGGACGTGAAGATCCGCGGCATCACCGTCGGGACCGTCCAGAAGGTGAGGCTCGGGCGGGACGGCCGGGTGTCGGTCCGGATGCGCGTCGACAAGGGCGTGCGGCTCGCGCGGACGACCACCGCGCGGATCGAGCCGGTGTCGGTGTTCGGCCCGAAGGACCTGGTCCTCGACCTCGGCGCGCAGGAGACCACCGGCCCGTACCTGCGCAACAACGCCGACCTCGGCCAGGGCAAGGACCCGGTCGAGCTGTCCGACACCGCGTGGCCCGCCTACAACCTCACCAAGGCCATCAACCCGGACGAGCTGGCCACCATCCTGCACAGCCTGTCGGCCGGGCTGGACGGCCAGGGGCCCGCCCTCCGTCGCGCCCTGTCCAACGGCGCGAAGGTCATCGACGCGACCGACCAGGACCGCGACCAGCTCCGGACCATCATGGCCAACGTCGCCGGGCTCGCCCCGACGCTCGCCGCGCGCGGCGGGACGATCGACCGGATCGTCGGCGACGTCAACCGGATCTCGCCCGTCGTCTACGGCCGTCCCGACAAGATCAACCAGATTCTCGACGGCACCAGCGAGCTCACCGGACGCGTCGGGGACTCGCTGCGCGACCACGGCCGCAACATCGGCGGCTTCATCGACGGCGCGGGCGACGCCGCGCACGTCGTGCACGGCCAGCAGAAGAACATCCCGGTGCTGCTGGACGACCTGAACGGCTTCTTCACCCTGCTGGTGAAGGTCATCAAGGTGCCCGGCCCGAACGGCACGATGATCGCCAACGTGGTCGGCCCGCTGCCGCTCGACCCCTGCAAGGTGTTCGTGGACGTCTGCCCCAAGCCGCCGACCACCACGGTCTTCGACCAGAAGGCGAACGTGGAGCAGCCGGCCGACGGGCTGAAGCGGGTGATGCGCCCGTGAGCCCCCGGACCGCCCGCCGGCGCGGCCCCGGTCGCGGGCCCGACTACGCCACCACCGCCAAGTTCCTGGCGTTCGTCCTGGTCACCGGGCTGCTGACGTTCTTCATCGGGCAGCAGATCCTCGGCACCAGCTTCAACGACCGGTACCGGCTGACCGCCGAGTTCGACGACGTCACCGGGCTGCTCACCGGCGACCAGGTGAAGATCGCCGGGACGCCGGTCGGCCAGGTGCGGAGCATCAAGGTCAGGCGCGGCCGGGCCGTCGTCGGGATGGCCGTGGACAAGGACGCCCGGATCCCCGACGACTCGACCGCCGCGATCCGCTGGCGCAACGTCCTCGGCCAGCGCGTCGTCTACCTCGAACCCGGGCAGAGCCGGACGATGCTGCACGGCGGCGCGCGGGTCCCGCACACCCGGTCGGCCGTGGACCTCGGCGAGATCGTCAACTCGATCCAGCCGCTGGTCAACAACCTCGACCCGAACCAGCTCAACCGGATCCTGTTCGCGCTGTCGCAGGCCCTGGACGGCAACGAGACCGCGATCAACACGATGATCACCAACCTGGACGGCCTGCTCCGCACGTTCGGCACGCGCAAGCAGACCATCCAGCAGATGATCAAGGACTACTCGGCCGTGACCGACGCGGTCGCCGTCCGGGACCGGCAGATCTCGCAGAGCGTCGACAACCTGCGCGACCTGGTCAAGGTGTTCGCCGCCAACCGCAAGGTGCTGGAGGACGCCGTCGTCCAGGTGTCCGGGGTGACCACCAACCTCAACGCGGTGCTCGGCGGCAACGACGCCCAGCTCGCCCGGATCATCGACAACCTCGGCCGGTTCAGCGGCACGTTCCGGATCAACGTGGACCAGCTGGAGAAGATGGTGCGGACGCTGCCCGTCCCGCTCCGGCAGCTGTTCGCCACCAGCAACGGCGGCCACTTCCTGCGCACCGACGTGATGTGCCTGAACCTCGTCGAGGGCCCCTGCCCGTTCCCGATGCGGCTGCCGAACGAACCGGGCAACCCCGGGCCGTCCCGGCAGGACCTCGCCAAACTCAAGTCGATCCTCAACGGGGGGCGGTGACGATGCCGCTGTTCCCCTCGCTGCGGGACGTCAACCAGAAGCTCGTCGCCGTGGGCACCCTCGCCGTCATCGGCGCGGGTTGCGTGTTCGCGTTCGCGGTCGGCCAACTGCACCTGTTCGACCAGGGGTACACGATGAGCGGCGTCTTCTCCGACACCGCCGGCGTCAAGAAGGGGCAGGACGTCCGGGTCGCGGGCGTCAAGGCGGGCCGGATCACCGGCGTCCGCCCCGACTTCCGCACCGGCACGGTCATCGTGAGCTGGCACGTCAACAAGGGCATCGACCTCGGCCCCGACACCCACGCGGCGATCGAGACGACCACCCTGCTCGGCGGCCGCTACCTGAAGCTCACCGGCCCGGTCGCGCGGCCCTACATGGCGAGCCTGCCCGAGTCGCGGCGGCGGATCCCGCTCGACCGCACCAAGGTCCCCTTCACCGTCCCGGACGCGCTGCAGAGCGCCAACGACATCATCGGGCGGCTGGACGAGAAGTCCATCGACAAGCTGCTGACCGAGGTCGCGAAGATCAAGTCGCCGAGCGCGGCGAAGCTGAACGAGATGCTCCGCAACATCCAGTCGCTGTCGCGGGCGCTGAACGACTCCTACCCCGAGGTCGAGAAGCTGGTCGAGGGGTCCAAGACGATCACCGCGACGCTCGCCGCCAAGGAGGACCGGCTCCGGGAGATCATCGACAACAGCCGGGTCCTGCTGCGCGTCCTGGTGGACCGCCGCGACCAGCTCGCCGCCACGGTCGGGCAGGGCAGCCGGACGGTCCGGACGCTGTCGAACACCATCTCCCGCAACCAGCGGCAGCTCGACACCCTGCTGGACAACCTGCACCTGCTGACGACCAGGCTCGCGCCGAACATGGACGTCCTCAACACCGACCTGTCGCTGCTCGGCCCGACCTTCGAGGGCGTGGCGAACGTGCGCGGGAACGGCAAGTGGATCGAGGGCGTGCTGACCGGCCTCGGCCCGCTCCAGCCCAACGGCCCGATCTCCACCCGCATCAACCCGCCCGGCGGGAAGACCGCCGACCAGACCGGCGCGCAAGGGGGAGGCAACTGATGACCCGCCGCACCGGCCCGGTCGGCGGTCTTCCCGCCGGGCGGGTT
>NZ_JBFAOF010000105.1:0-13407 GCF_040675125.1 Spirillospora sp. NPDC049652
CGTGACCCGGTCCAGCCGCAGGACGTACTGCGCGACCTCCACCAAGGCCGAACAGCCCGCCGCGAGCGCCAGGGCCCGCGGCACCGACGCCAGCGCCGCCACCCGCAGCGGGATGAGGAACCCCAGCGCCGCGAACACCAGCAGGTTGCCGACGATCTGCCCCACCGCCGTACCCGGACTCCCCTCCAGGATCATGAGCAGGTCACGCAGCGGCACCAGGTTCATCCGGCCGCGGGCGGCCGCGCCGGGGTGATCCCCCGGCAGCAGGATCAGCCAAACCCCGGGGATCGTCCCGTAGACGATGCCGACGTCGGCCAGCGACGAGCGCCACGCCCACGCGCGCGAGGCACCGCTGGCGCGTCGGCGGTAAGCCAGCACACACACCGTCAGCACGGCCACCGGCAGGGCGGCCACCGTGAGGGCCACCACGCCGGTGAACGTCCCGACCAGGTCGTACCAGCTCCTGAACACACTGCCTCCGCTTCCGTCCGGCCGTGGAACCACCCCGTCGGCCAAAGTGACTTGTTCGATGCCTCACCGAGCGGGCCGGTCGCCCGGGGCGTTGTGCTCGGACGACACCGGGCACGACCGCCGGTCAGTCCGCCCCAGGCGTGCCGGTGTCGATCCGGTACCCGACGCCCGGCACCGTGGCGATGAGCCCCGGTTCGCCGAGCCGCTTGCGCAGCGCGGACACCGTGATGCGGACGGCGTTGGTGAACGGATTGACGTTCTCGTCCCAGGCCCGCTCCAGGAGCTCCTCGGCGCTCACGACACCGCCTCCGGCAGCGACGAGGACTTCGAGCACGGCGAACTGCTTGCGGGTGAGCGCGACGTAGCGTCCGTCCCGGAAGACCTCCCGCCGAAAGGGGTCCAGCCGCAGGCCCGCGATCTCACGGACCGGAGGACGGGCGTGCGCGCGCCTGCGGTCCAGTGCGCGCAGCCGCATGACGAGCTCCCGCAGCTCGAACGGTTTGGTGAGGTAGTCGTCGGCGCCCAGCTCGAACCCGGAGACCTTGTCGTCGATACGGTCGGCGGCGGTGAGCATGAGGATCGGCATGCCGCTCCCGGACGCGACGATCCACCGGGCGACCTCGTCACCCGACGGGCCGGGGATGTCACGGTCGAGGACCGCGAGATCGTAGGAGTTGATGCTGAGCAGCTCCAGGGCGGAGTCGCCGTCCCCGGCGATGTCCGCCGCGATCGCTTCCAGCCGGAGACCGTCCCGGACGGCCTCGGCCAGGTAGGGCTCGTCCTCCACCACCAACACGCGCATGGCCGAAGCCTAAACACCGCCACCTATCGCAGACATATGCAAAACACCCCGCCCGGGGAACCCCGCAAAAGCCAGTCGCGCCCACACGCCAACTTCAAGGACCGAGAAACGTCCGCACCCCGCGAAGCCTGGTGCGGAGACGACGCCGAGTCACGGTGCAGTCGAGCCGGATGTCGACCGGCCCGTGCAGGCCGAGGTCGGCTCGCCGACCGGACGGAATCGCCGCGACATCGAGACCGTCCCGACGGGCGATCAGAACTCCCAGCTCATAGCGGCTCACCGGGTCGGCACCGGCAAGGTGGCAGATCCCGCCCAGTTCCGACGACGCGAGTTCCAGAAGCGCTGCGGCCAGGTCGCGCACGTCAACGGGACACCGAACGTCGTCGGTGAACAGCACGCCCTCCTGCCGTCCCGTGGCCAGAGCATGGACGTGGCGTTCGTGTGAAGAGTCGCCGGCACCGAGGATCAGCGAGGTGCGGGCGATCATCGCAGCCGGGCTGACAGCCCTGACCGCGGTCTCCGCCGCGGCCTTGGCAGCACCGTACGGCGTGGTCGGGTCGGGCGTCGCCGTCTCGTCGTAGTGAACGGCCCGACCGGAGAACACGGCATCGCTGGAAATATGAACCAGTCGCCCAACTACCGAGGCGGTGGCGCCGGCGACGTGCGCGGCACCGTCCGCGGTGCTCACCCAGTCGGCGCCGCGAGACACGGTGTTGACCACCAGATCGGGCCGGACCGCGGTCACCAGGTCAGCGACCCGGTGACGGTCGCGAACGTCCAGCGCATGCCACGTCGGGCCGGCGACGTCGGCCGGGCGTCTCAGGTATGTCGCGGCCACGGCGTGCCTGGCAGCCAGGGCCTGCCGGACAACCTCGCTCCCGAGAAATCCGCTGCCCCCTATGACAAGGACCTGCATGAACAATCACGCTACAGCGGTGTGCCCGGGTGGGACGGGGCCGTGCTCGGGAAGACGGGCGACAGAGCGTTGTCACCGGCGCACATCAGATCGCGGCCCTTGGAGCGGTCCATGGTCCGCAGGTTGTGCTGTCAGGGGGCGGTGAGGATGATCGGGCCGTCGTCGGTGACGGCTACCGAGTGCTCGACGTGCACGGTGCGGCTGCCGTCGCTGCTGCACAGGGACCAGCCGTCCTCGGCCATCGCGTACTCGTCCCCGCCTCCGGCCATCAGACTCGGCTCGATGGCGATGACCAGCCCCGGGCGGAGGCGCAGTCCGCGTCCCGGGCGGCCTTCGTTGGGAACGAACGGGTCCTCGTGCATGGCGCGTCCGATGCCGTGGCCGGCGAAGTCGTTCTGCATGCCGTACCCGGACGCGCGGCCGATACGGGACATGGCCTGGCCGATGTCGCCGAGCCGCGCACCCGGCACGGCCTCCTTGATACCGGCGGCGAGCATCTGCTCGGCCGTCTTGATCAGCTTCTCGTCCCCCTTCCGGGGGTGGCCGACGCAGAAGCTGACCGCGGCGTCGGCGTGCCAGCCGTCGATGTGGGCGGCGCAGTCGACGCTCAGCAGGTCACCGTCCCGGAGCCGGTAGCCGCTGGGCAGGCCGTGCAGCATGACCTCGTTCACCGACGTGCAGATCACTCCGGGGTAGGGAGTGGCGCCGAACGAGGGGTGATAGCCCAGGAAGGACGAACCGGCCTTGGCCTCGTGCATGATCTGCCGGGCGAGGTCGTCGAGCTCGCGCAGGGCCACCCCCGCGACGGCGTGCGACCGCACCTGCGCGTGGATCTCCGCCACCACCCGCCCGGCCTCACGCATCGTCTCGATCTCGCCGGCGGTCTTGAGCTCGATCACGGTCTGCCTCCCCACGTCCCCAATAACTATACCGGTATTACTATAGGGGCATGGTTCGAGAACCGTTGTCGATCGCCGACCGCCTGCGCGGGGAACGGCTGGGTCAACTGCTGCGTGAGGCCAGAGGCGCCCGCAGCATCACCGACGTGGCGCTCCAGGCCGGGGTCTCCCCCGAGACGCTGCGGAAGATCGAGAAGGGCCGGATCCCCACCCCGGCCTTCTTCACGGTCGTCGCCGTCGCGGGCGTCCTGGACCTGTCCCTGGACGTCCTGCTGGCCGAGGTCAGCGTCCCCGACTCGACCGCCGAGGGCGTCCCGGTCAGCCCGCACAGAGCTGCGGGCTGACGGTCTCTCGGACGACTCGGCGGCGTCAGCGTTGGGCGTCGGGTTCGTCGATGGCGTACTTCCAGGTGCCGTCGGGTTGGCGCCTGGCCACCTCGATCGAGACTCCCGTCTTGGTGACCGATCCTGAGCTGAAGTCCCAGTCGCTCAGGAGGAGGGCGAGGTCGCCGCAGGTGAGGATCTGGCGGAGGCGGGAGTCGATCGTCGGCGCGGAGCCGAGCATGTCGGCGTAGTGCGCGCGGATCGCGTCGCGGCCGACCACCGGACCTGAAGATGAGTGGAAGACGGCGTCCTGCTCGTAGAGGTCGGTGACCGCTCGGGCGTCGCCGGAGTTGAAGCGCGCGGTGAAGACGGTGTTGAGGTCGGAAGGTTCGGTCATGTCAGGTGCTCCCTTCGAAGTGGGTGCCCGGGACGTTACGGAACCTCCGGCGCACGGTCTTGTAAGGATTTCGCCTGTCGCACGCAGCCGCAGGGCAGCGCCGCGCGGACGTACCGGCTCGGGGTCGTCCCGGCGAATTCGCGCAGGTCGCGCGCGAAGTGGGCCTGGTCGAAGTAGCCGGCGTCGAAGGCCGCCGACTGCCAGGTGCCCTCGGCCCGGACGCGGCGGAGCGTCGCCCTGAGCCGCAGCAGCCTCGCCAGCGTCTTGGGCGGCTGCCCGAAGGTTCTGCGGAACGTCCTGACCAGGTGCTGCGGACTCCAGCCGACCTCGTCCGCCACGGCTCCGATGGACGTGGTGCCGCCGGAGGTGACCAGCCGCCGCCACGCCAGCAGGACCTCGGGAGCAGGCTCGGAGCCCGACACGGATCTCCTGGCGAGGAAGCCTTCCAGGGCTGCGAATCGCTGCTCCCAAGCAGGAGCTTCGCCGATGTGTTCGGCAAGTTCGGCGGCGGGGGCGCCGAAGACGTCGGTGAGCTTGTGCACCGAGCGGTCCAGCTCGCCCAGCGTCCCGTCGAGCAGGCGGTATGCGCCGGGCAATGTCAGCGTGAGCGACACCCATGTCTGCGGTTCGGGTCTCGCAGGCGCGGCGCTGCGGTACATCCGTCCGGCGGTCGTGACGAAGCCGTCCGACGCGCCGCCGTTCAGGCCGATCACCAGTGACACCGCGGGCTCCGCAGGCACGATCAGCGCTCCCGGTGAGGGCTCGGCCTCGGTGCCGCTCAGCCCTTGCGATGCCAGCAACTCCTTGACCAGCGGGTGAGGCTCGGCGGCGACGTACCTGCGGATACCTCCGGCCGTGCTCACCGCGATGTTCACGCGCCGATCATGCCGGAGCGGCCAGCCGGCCGTGACATCGTTTCCTCCGTGGCGACTGCGGGCCTGCACGCAGGGATTATGTGGGCGGCTGGGCGAGTTTGGCGGCCACGGCGTCGAGGACCCAGTCCAGGCCGGTGGTGAAGGACGTCTCGGCGTCCACCTCGGTGCCGTCGTGCACGGCCTTGGCGAGCGAAGGAAAGCGACCCGTGGCCAGCATCTTCATCAGGTGCGGGCCGTGGGCGCGCTGCCAGTCGCGCTTGGACAGGCCGGTGGCGCGCTCGGCCCGCAGGTTCGCGATCTCACGCCTGATCGCGCCGGTGCAGTAGGCGCTGACGGTCTCCACGGCGCGCTGGGCGGTGTCGACGTCGGCCAGGCCGTCCAGCGCGGCCAGCCTCGACTCGCCCACCGCGAGGGCGTTCGGCCCCAGGGCGAGCCGGCCGCCGAGTAGGTCGGCCAGCCATTCGTGACGGAGCGCGGCCTGCCTGGTGCGGTGGGCCGAGACGCTCAGGGCCTCCCGCCAGCCGGCCGGCCGCCGCTCGGGGAGGATCTCCGCGAAGACCTCGTCCACCATGAGGTCGAGCAGCTCCTCCTTGGTCGAGATGTATCCGTACAGGCGCATCGGACCGACGTCCAGCCGGGCGGCGACCTTGCGCAGCGACACCGCCTCCAGCCCGCCCTCGTCGGCCAGCGCGACGGCGGCGGCGACGATGCGCTCGCGGTCGAGCGGCGCGGGGGGCGTCGGCGGCTCCGGGCGGTCCCATACGGTCATGCTTACACCGTACCGTTGCGATACGCCGTATCGGGCAAATACGGTGTATCGGCATGAGACATCGTATCGCCGTCGTCGGCGGTGGCCCTGGTGGCCTGACCTTCGCCCGCGTCCTGCACCGGCACGGCCACCCGGTCACCGTCCTCGAACGCGACCCCGCCCCCGACGCCCGTCCCCCGGGCGGAACCCTTGATCTGCACGACAGGATGGGCCAGCTCGCACTGGAGAAGGCGGGGCTGCTGGCGGAGTTCGAAGCGGTGGCGCGTCCCGAGGGGCAGGCCATGCGCATCCTGGCCCCGGACGGGACCGTGCTCCGCGACTGGCGACCTGGTCCGGACGAGCGGGCCAATCCCGAGATCGACCGCGGCCAACTCCGCGACCTGCTCCTCGGCTCTCTGGACGTCCAGTGGGGACGGAGCGTCACGAAGGTGCTGCCGACACCCCGGGAGGGCGTCGCGGTCCAGTTCGAGGACGGGCGCCAGGAGACGTTCGATCTCGTGGTCGGCGCGGACGGCGCATGGTCCCGGGTCCGCCCGGCCGTCTCGTCCGCGACGCCGCACTACACCGGCATCACCGCGGTCGAGAGTTCCCTGGACGGCCTCGACACCCGCCACCCCGACCTCGCCCGGCTGGTCGGCGACGGTTCCCTGGCCGTGTACGGCGTGAACCGCTCCCTCGTCGCCCAGCGCAACAGCGGCGGACACGTCAAGGTGTACGCCCGGTTTCGCGCGCCACTGGACTGGCACACGGGCCCGGAACGGAACTCGGGCCTGGACGGGCGTTCCGGCCTGGACCTGGCCGCCGATGTCGAGGGCGTCCGATCAACCCTGCTCGCCCTCTTCGACGGTTGGGCCGCTCCCGTCCTCGAACTCCTCAGGCGCGCAACCGCTTTCGTCCACCGGCCCCTCTACGTCCTACCGCAGGGCCACACCTGGTCCCACGTCCCGGGGGTGACGCTCCTGGGCGACGCCGCCCACCTGATGCCTCCGCTGGGGGTCGGCGCGAACCTCGCGATGCTGGAGGGCGCCGAACTCGCCGAGGCCATCGCCGTTGGCCACGACGAGCTGGACGACGCCGTCCGCGCCTTCGAGGAGCGGATGTGGCCGCGCGCCGGCCGGTGGTCGGAGATGACGATGGCCGGTCTGGAACGTCTCGTCAGCCCGGATCCCAGCCAGGCGCTCGCCGTCTTCGACGAGGTCCAGCCGGCCTGAGCCGCCGCGCCGTCGCGTTTGAGGTCAGCGAGGGGTGAGGAGGCAGAACTCGTTGCCCTCGGGGTCGGAAAGGACCCTCCAGTGCAGGTCGGACTGGTCGATCCCGGGGTCGCCCGCGCCCAGCCCCCGCAGGCGCGTCTCCTCTGCCGCCATGTCGTCGCCGGGGTAGGGGCAGATGTCGAGGTGGACGCGGTTCCACACGGTCTTGGGCTCGGGGGTGCGGATGAACTCCAGGTAAGGGCCGACGCCCTGAGCCGAGCGGAGGGCCGCGCGGTCGTCGGTGACCTCGTGCAGGGTCCAGTCCATCGCCTCGTCCCAGAAGCGGGCCATGGCGCGCGGGTCGGCGCAGTCGACGACCACCGCGGCGACCGGGCCGGTGTCCTCGTACACCGGCCGGGGCTCCAGGACGCAGAACTCGTTGCCCTCCGGGTCGGCCATGACCGTCCAGGGGACGTCGCCCTGGCCCACGTCGGCGCGGGTCGCGCCGAGTTCCTCCAGGCGCGCGACCAGCTCCGCCTGGTGGGCGGCCGAGGTGGTGGCCAGGTCGAGGTGCACCCGGTTCTTGACCGTCTTCGGTTCCGGGCGGTTGAGGAGGTCGATGCAGACGGCGGTGGGGCCCGGGTAGGAGAAGCCGACGGGGACGAGGCTGGTGATGACGGCGTCCTCGCTGTCCACGGCCCAGCCGAGGGCCTCCGCCCAGAAGCGGCCGAGCGCCGAGGCGTCCAGGGCCTTCATGTTGATCTGCACCAGTCTCGTTGCCATGGCGAAGATCGTAGAGGCTGCGCTCACCCTGCGTGGTGAGGGGGCCGGGGTTTCGAGGGTGAAGCTGAGTACGGCCCCGGTGCGGCTGAGTAGGAGTACTCAGGCGGGCCCCTGACGGCTGCTCCAAAGTGGCGGGCGGGGTGATGCACATGAGTAACGACCAGAAACTTCAAGGAACGCCCGCTGCCCGGCCGTCCGGCGCGGTGGCCGTGGACGGGTTGGAACTGCGCCTGGCGGCGGAACAGGACCACGAGTGGATCCGCCGGCTCAGGCACGAGGTGTACGCCCGGGAGCTGGGGCAGCACTCCCCCAACGCCACGGGCATGCTCACCGACGAGCTGGACGGGCGCAACGTCTACATCGTGGCCTTCCGCCACGGTGAGCCGGCCGGGTTCATCAGCGTGACGCCGCCGTGGGCGGGCCGCTACTCGATCGACAAGTACGTGCGGCGGGAAGAGCACCCGGCATTGCGCGAGGACGGGCTGTTCGAACTGCGCATCCTGGCCGTCGATCCGGACCTGCGCGGCGAGATGATCGGCAAGCTGCTGATGTACGCGGCGCTGCGCTGGGTCACGGCGCACGGGGGCAGGCGCATCGTGGCGCTGGGCAGGGCCGAGTTGCTGCCGATGTACCTCGCGCTCGGGCTCGCGTCCACCGGCACGGCGGTGCGCTCGGGGGCCGTCGAGTTCGAGTTGCTGACCGGCGACGTCACCGGACTCGTCGATCTGACGCTTCGACGTTACGGCCCGCTGCTGCGTGGCCTGCGGCGCATCGTGCGGTGGGGGCTGGAGGTTCCCTTCCTGCCCGAGGACGAGTCCTGCGCGCACGGCGGCGCGTCCATCGAGGCGCTGGGACGCGGCTTCGACACCTTGGACGCGCACCGCGACGTGGTGCCCGCCGACGTGCTCGACGCCTGGTTCCCACCGACCCCCACCGCGGTGGCGGCCCTCACGGACGGCCTGGACTGGATCGCCCGGACCTCTCCGCCGGTGCAGGCCGAAGGACTCATCGAAGAGATCACGCGCCGCCGGGGCATGCCCGAGGCCACCGTCGCCGTGGGCGCGGGCTCGTCCGACCTCATCTTCCGCGCCTTCCGGGGATGGCTGGACGCCACCAGCCGCGTGCTGCTGATCGACCCCTGCTACGGCGAGTACGCCCACGTCGTCGAGCGGGTGATCGGCTGCGGTGTCGACAGGTTCCCGCTGCTGCGCCGGGAAGGCTGGCGGATCGACCCGCAGCGTCTCGCCGACGCCCTGCAGAACCGCTACGACCTGGTCGTCATCGTCAACCCGAACAACCCGACCGGTGTTCATCTGGACGCCGCCGACCTGCGGGAAGTGCTGGCGGGCGCGCCGAAGGAGACCCGGTTCTGGATTGATGAGACGTACGTGGGCTACGTCGGTGCGGGGCAGTCGCTGGAGTCGTACGCGGCAGCGTCCGAGAACGTCGTCACCTGCACGTCGCTGTCCAAGATGTACGCCCTGTCGGGTCTGCGGGCGGCCTACCTCACCGCGCCGCCTGGGATCGCGGCGGAGCTGCGGAGGTGGACCCCGCCGTGGGCGGTGAGCCTGCCCGCCCAGATCGCGGCGGTGAGCGCGCTGCGGGATCCGGCGTACTACGCCGACCGCTGGGCGCAGACGGCCGTTCTGCGTGCCGAGCTGGCCGGCATGCTGACCGCGACCAGCACTGACGCGGACGTCAGCGAGTCGGTCGCGAACTTCGTCCTGCTCACTCTGCCGCAGGACGGAATCGGCGCGGCCGGGCTGGTCGAGCGGTGCCGACGCCAGGGTGTCTTCCTCCGGGACCTGTCGCCCCTGTCCCCCGCCTTCGAGGGCAGGACGGTGCGGATCGCGGTACGGGACGCGGCGTCCAACGCTCGCATAGCGGCCACCGTCGCCGAGGCGCTGAACAAGCCGCTTGGCGCGGCGTGACCGAGATCGACGACCTGGTTCCGTACCTCGCCGGTGCGCTGGTCGCCGGAGGCGTCGCGGTCGCACTGTCCAGGCGGCGGGAGTACATGCTGCGGTGGTGCGCCTGGGCGGTGGGCGTGCCGATCGTGGTCGCCGCGCTGTACCTGGGCCCCGCCGGCGCGGCCGTCCTCGCCGCGTCGGCGGGGGTGGTGTGCGCTCTGGAGTACGGCGCGCTCGCCCGCCTCCCCCGGCTGGACCGCGCGGTACTCGCGGTGGCCGTGCCGGTGGCGCCGGTGGCGGCATGGCTGGCCCCAGCCCAGCTGCCCCGGCTGCTCGCCTTCACCGTCCTGGCCGTCGCGCTGGTTCCGGTGCTGGCCGGGGACGCGCCCGGTGGACTCTCCCGTTTGTGTTTCGGCGTGCTGGGAGTGGTCTGGTTCGCGCCGCTGGCCGGTGCCGTCCTGCTCGGCCCGGCGGTCCTGACGCTGTTCGCCGCGGTGTCGGTCGCCGACATCACCGCGTCGTTCGGCGGACGGCTGCTGGGCGGGCCGGCCCTGTCCCCGCTGTCCCCGGCCAAGCACTGGAGCGGCCTGCTGGCCGGGACCGTCACGGGACTCGGCACGCTGGCCGTACTGGACGCGTTCACGCTTCCTCTCGCCGTCGCGGTGGCGGTCGGCGCTCCGCTGGGCGACCTGCTGGAGTCGATGGTCAAGCGCGGCGTCGAGACCAAGGACTCGGCCTCCTGGCTGGCGGGCGCCGGCGGCCTGCTCGACCGCCTCGACTCCCTCCTCCTGACCCTGTTGCTCGCCCTGCTGCTCAGCTGAGAGATCATGCCCACTGCTCCTGAAGCAATGGTCCCGCGGCGGCCGGTACGTCGGCCGCCGCAGCCGGCTAGGACCGGTTGCCGAGGGTGTGGGCGACCAGGGCGTTGGCGTGGCCGTGCCCGAGGCCGTGCTCGGACTTGAGCCAGCCGACGAGCTCCATGTGCTTGGTCAGGGGCGAGGCGACGATGAGGTCGATCCACTCCTGGACGGGCCGGCCGTACTTCTTCTCGATCGCGGGAAAGTAGCTGGCGGGATTGCCCTTGGCCGGTGCGCTCATGTTCGGTGTTCCGTTTCCGTTGAAGTCGATCAGGCGAAAGTGCCGTAGGTGGGAGGGGAAAACATAGAGCGACCTGCGGCGATGTGTCAACACGAGACGTCTCGTTCCGCCTGCCGCATGACCTGGGTCAACCCTGAACGCCAGCCGTCGCTGTCACCCGGCAGGCGCCGCGCCAAAGGACGGCGGTTCACCTAGGCGGTGGCTCGGGCTCTGGCCTCGGCGGCCCAGTGGGGTGCGTTCCATCGGTCGGCGATGGCGGCGGCCTGGGCGAAGTGGGCGGCGGCCTCGGCGCGGCCCAAGAGGACGGCCAGCTCGCCGAGGGTGTAGGCGACCGGCGGCAGCGCCAGCGACAGGCTCGTCGCGCCCGCGGGAGGGCCGTCGCGGTGCGGAAGCAGCGTCGCGTAGATCTCCTCGGCGGCGTCGCGGTCGTCCAAGGCGACGATGGCCGTCGCGCGCAGCGTCGTGAGGAAGATGAAGAAGAAGTCGGGGCGGATCGGGCCGGACGACGCGCGGACCTCCCGGGCCTCGGCGTCCAGGCCGTTGGCGTGGAGGGCGAGGGCGAGCAGGTCGGAGGTCATGGGGCCGAGGAGGGCGTGGAGAGCGCGCACCTCGTCCAGGTGCGCGCCGAGCGTGCCGTCGTTCAGCCAGATCACGGCCAGGGCGAGCTGGAGGAAGCCCGCGGCGTGCACCGATCCGGCGCGCCGCATGCCCTCGTCGGCCTTGAGGTAGAGAAGTTCGGCGTCGGCGAATCGGCCTTCGATGAGCGCCAAGCCCGCCAACGCGATCTCGGCCGCGGCGATCGCCTCGGGCATGCGGTAGGTGCGCGCGAGTTCCAGGGCCTCGGTGGCCATCTGGCGCATGGTCTCCGGATCGTTGGCGGCGGCGGCGACACCGGCATGGTTGAGCAGCCCGGTGACGCGGTAGACCGGCAGGTCGTGCTCGATGCCGATCTCCACGAGCTCGCGGCAGAGCTCGGCGTCGCCGTCGGTCTCGACCAGGATCTCCAGCGCCGCGGCCCGCAGCCGGGGGGTGGTGGCGAGGTCGAGTGCCTCCCGCGCCGCCTCCAGCACGGACGGGTCGTCCTCGCCGACCAGTTCGTTGGCGTACGCGGTCAGGAGCCGGGACCGCACCGAAGGCGGCAGGTCGCGCTTCAGCAGGCGGCTCAGACGGTCGACGATGGGCCGGTCCACCGTGCCGTAGGTGCGGGCCTGCCAGGCGGTCGGCTCCGTCCACGCGGTGAACGCGGCGATCATCAGGTCGTCGCGCCCCAGGGACTCCGCGTACTCCACGGCTTCACGGCGCGTCTCGCGAGCGGCTGCGACGGCACCCGCCCGGATCTGCGCGCGCAGCAGCCTGCCGAGCAGGTCGACGCGCTCGTCCGGCCCGGTCGAGTTGGCGACGGCGTCGGCGAGCAGGCAGGCCGCCACACCGTGGGCGTAGCGGGCCTCGGCGAGTTCGGCGGCCCGGACGCAGTAGCCGACGGCCTTCGGTGAGCCTGCGCGCGCGTAGTGGTGGGCCAGTGCCGCGACGTCGCCGGTGCCTTCGAGGGCGTCGGCGATCCGGGCGTGCATCCGGGTGGCGCGCAGTCTGCTGACGTCGGCGACGAGCGTGTCCCTGACGAGAGCGTGGACGAAACGGACGCGGCCCGGGCCGGGCTCATCGAGGAGCCCGGCGATGACACCCGCGTCCAAGGCGTCCATCACGCCGTCCTCGTCGGCGTCGGCGGCCTTGACGAGAACGTCCACCGAGCTCTCCCGGCCTGCGACCGCCGCGAGCCGGAGGACGGACACGCCTCCCTCGGGCAGCCGCGCGAGCCTGCGGCGCAGGACGTCCCGCACGCCTTCGGGGACCTCGGACAGGGCGACCAGCGCACCCTCCCCGTTCAGCAGCCGGGCGCTTTCCCGCACGTAGAAGGGGTTGCCGCCGGTGCGTTCGGCGATCCCGGCGATGGTGTCCTCGTCGGCGTCGCACTCGGTCCGCACCAGCTCCGCGACGGCCTTGTCGTCCAGCCCCGGCAGCGCCAGGCGGAGCGGCGTCTCGCGTGCGAGGGAGGCCAGCGTCTCGGTGAGGTGCCCGCTCTCGTCCGCGCGGTACGCGGCGACGATCAGGATCGGGGCCCGCAGGCCGAGGCCGCCGCCGAGCAGCTCCAGCGTGGCGGCGTCAGCCCAGTGCAGGTCGTCCAGGACGACGGCGACCGGGCGTTCGGTGGCGACCGCCGCGAGCCACTTCCACACGGCCTGGCGGAGGCGGAACCGGCCGGCGGTGGCGTCGGCGTGCACCGCTCCGGTGTCGGTGAGCAGCGGCGCGAGGTCGTCCGCGAACTCGCCCGGGGACGTGGACGCGGCGACGGCTCTCAGCGCCTCGGTCCAGGCCCAGGCGGGCGGCGCGCTGTCGACCTCGAGGCAGTGGCCTACGGCGACCAGCCATCCGTCGCGTTCGAGCCGCCTGCCGAGGTGTTCCAGGAGCGTCGACTTGCCGAGCCCGGCCTCGCCGGTGACGAGGGCGATGCGGGCCCCGTCGGCGGCGGCCTCGGCGGCGGCCGTGGCCAGCGCGCACAGCTGTGCCTCGCGTCCGACGAACGCGCCCTGGGTGATCGCGGTCGGCGACGGCAGTGATGACGGCGCGGTCTGCGCGAGCGGCGCGGGCGGCGGCGGCGGGCTTCGACGGGCCGACGTCGGTCCGCGCGATGCGGGCGCTGCTCGCCTACGCGGTCGGCACGCAGATGCGCGAGCTGCGCATCGCCGAGACGTTCGCGAACCTGGGCACGCCGGCGGGCGACTCGTTCGCCGGGCTCGACCCGGACGAGTTCCCGCACGTCATCGCCCTGGCGCCGGAGCTGGCCGACAACGACACCGAGGCCGACTTCGAGTTCGGCCTCGACCTGCTCATCACCGCGCTCGAACTGCGCGCCGCCCGCGCGTAGCCCGCGCGCGGCCCGCGCGCAGCGCGCGCGTGGCCTGATGGCGGACGGTCA
>NZ_JBFAOF010000106.1:0-13313 GCF_040675125.1 Spirillospora sp. NPDC049652
CGCCGGGATCGCGGTGACGGTCGCGGGCGCCACCTCCGGCGGCGGTTTCTGGACGCTGCTGCCCGGCAGCGTCCTGTGGGGGCTGTTCGGCGGCCTCGGCTTCGTCACCCTGTTCGCGTCCGCCGGGGCGGGTGTCGCGCCGGACGAGCAGGGCGTCGCGTCCGGCCTCGCCAGCACCGCCAAGGAGGTCGGCGGAGCGATGGGCCTGGCGGTCTTCGTCGCGATCGTCACCGGTTCGCCGAACCGGCTGGACGGCCTGCACGCCGCCGGATGGACGGCCGCCGCCGTCACCGTCGCCGCCGGACTGATTGCCCTGGTGCTCAAGTCCCCTCGTTCGCTTTCCGGTTCAGAACACCCAGAAGACTCACCCTCACTCGAAGGAGCCGCCCGATGAACACCGAAGAACTGATCCGCGCCTACATCGAGGTCTGGAACGAGCGGGACGCCGCCGACCGCCTGGCACTGATGAAATCCGCCCTCACCGACGACTCGGTCTACTCCGACCCCGACTACGCGGGCCTGCGCGGCCACCAGGCGCTGTCGGACGCGATCGGTGTCGCCCACGGCAAGTTCGGCGACCTGCGGTTCAGGCTCGGCGAAGTGATCGGCGAGCACCACGGCAAGGCGCTGTTCACCTGGAGGCTCGGCGAGGTGGCCACCGGGTACGACGTGGTCGAGTTCGAGGACGGCCGCATCCGGAGCGTCGTCGGGTTCTTCGCCTAATGAGCGGCCCGGCGGGCTGCGGTCACCGCTGAACGAGGACGGCGTCCCGGCCTGAGTTGAGGCCGGGACGCCGTCGCGGCTTCGGTCAGCGGACGCCGTAGGCGCGGATGACGGTCTGGTCGACGACGCCTTCCACCTGGGTGCGGAGCGAGACGAAGCCCGCCCGGGCCGGGTTGCGGAAGAGGCTCTTCCAGCCGGTGCCGTCCTTGACGACGGGGACGGCCTGCCAGCTCGTGCCGTCGTCAGTGGACGCCCAGACCTTCGGGGTCTTCGAAGTGGTCAGACCGTCCGGGGTGAGGGAGAGCGCCTGGAGCGAGTTCACGGCGGCGCGGTTCGAGGCGTCCAGGCCGGAGGCCTTGTAGCGGAGGGCGCCGATCGTGAGCGTCGCCTTCGGGTCGGTGACCTGCACGTTCCAGGTGATGTGCTGCCGGGTCGCGAGGTCGGTCCAAGGCGCCGACCGCTTCGCGTCGACCGTGAGGGTGTACGAGCCGGGCTTCGCCGGTTCGGAACCGTTGAGGTAGCCGGGGACGCTGCTGGACGCGACGATCGCGCCGGAGGCGTCGGCCAGATACGTCGCCCCCTGCGTCAGCGAGATGGCGCCGCCGACCGTCTCCGCGTCCGCGCTGCTCACGAGAGGCGCCTTGATGAGGTTCTGGCCCTCGGCGTCGGGGGTGAACTCACCCTTGCTCGGACCGAACGGAGCCTGCCCCACGACGCGTGAATAGCGGCCGGGCCCGGGGAACCGCTCCTGGCGCAGGAGGAGGTCGTACTCCTCGAAGGCGCAGGACTCGTCGGTGGCCTGGTCCATGTACCAGTCCACGCCGGGCGTGAAGTACTCGGTGCGCTCGCTGGGCAGAGCGCCCATCTGGTAGTAGAACCCGTACTGCGCGCTGGTCTCCAGGCGCGGCGACGCATGGCCGCCGGCGCAGCTCTTCTGGCCTCCCGGACTCACGTACCTGGTCCGCACCTCCGCGAGGTCGGCGGTGCGCACCCGCACGCTCGGGTCCGCGGGGATGCCCTTCTCGGACGAGCTGATGTGGTAGACGTACGGGCTCTCCTCCGCGCCGCCCTTGGTGAGCTGCGCCCCCACGTCGATCTGCAGGTCGTCGCCGGGCGCGGCGGGTGTCACGTAGAGGTCGGGGGCGGCCATCGTGGTGATCGCCTGGTAGGTGTCGCCGAGCCGCTGCGAGACGATCGCCGCGACCGTGCCGGCCGACGCGTCCGCGCGGTCGGCCGTCACGCGGATGGGGCGGGCCGTGCGTCCGTCCATGGTCAGAGCCGTGTCGGCTCTGACCTCCACCTTCGGGTTGTACAGCAGGGTGACGGAGTCCCGGCCGTCCGCGGTGGTGTCGTAGATCTTGCTGGAGAGGACGTAGTCGCCGTCCGGGACGGGCCCCTCGGCGTGGCCGTCCACGATGTCCAGTCCGGTGGGCTCGCCGCCGTTCAGCGCCCACACGTAGAGGCGGCTGTTGTGGGTGGTGGTGGTCGGCTTGCCGTCACGGCCCAGCAGGTCCACCTTGAGGATGTGCTCCCCGGACGCCGCGACCGCGTGCGGACGGCGCGCCCTCGCCTCGGGGTCGGCGCCCTTCCGGGCCAGGCCGCGCTGGAACTTCCCGGCCGCGCCGGACGGCTTGGCCGCCGGACCCGCCGGGGAGGTGGGGGCTGCGTTCGCGGGGGACGCCGTCCCCGCGAGGACGGCCGCCGCGGAGAGCGCCAGAGCCGCCTTGAACGCCGGTGTCGCCTTGAACGTCATGCGATTCCTCTCGTGGTGACGGCGGCGCTCGGTGCGCCGCCGTCACGAGAGGTTCGCCAGAGGACCCGGTTGCTTTCCCAGGGGCCGGGCGGGACCCGCTAGCGGAGTTCGCGCTTGAGGATCTTGCCGGTCGCGGTCATCGGCAGCTCGTCGCGGAACTCGACGAGGCGCGGGTACTTGTAGTTCGCGAACTGCTCCTTGCCCCACGCGATCAGCTCGTCCTCGGTGAGCGACGAACCGGGCGTGCGGATCACGTACGCCTTGATCTCCTCGCCGTGCGAGTCGTGCGGGACGCCGACGACCGCCACCAGCGACACGTCCGGATGGCTCATCAGGACCTCTTCGAGCTCCCGCGGGTACACGTTGTACCCACCGCGGATGATCATGTCCTTGGAGCGGTCGACGATGTAGTAGTAGCCCTCCTCGTCGCGGCGGGCGATGTCGCCGGTGCGGAACCAGCCGTCCCGGATCGCGGCCTCGGTCGCCTCGGGCCGGCCGTAGTAGCCCTTCATCACGTTGTGCCCGCGGATCGCCAGCTCGCCGGGGCCCTCGCCCTCGACGTCCTTCCAGTCGTCGGTGATCATCTTCATCTCGACGCCCCAGATCGGCAGGCCGATCGAGCCCGGCTTGGCCGGCCGGTCCGGACGGTTGAACGAGGCGACCGGCGAGGTCTCCGAGAGCCCGTAGCCCTCCAGGATCTGGATGCCGAACTTCTCCCGGAAGCCGTTCAGCACCTCCATCGGGAGCGCCGCGCCGCCGGACACCGCGACCCTCAGGTTCTCCTTGATCACCGCGATGTCCTCGGCGGACGTCTCGTGCGTGAGCAGCCCCCAGTACATCGTCGGGACGCCCGCGAAGAAGTTCACCTTCTGCCCGACCATCAGCTTGATCGCCTCGTCGGCGTCGAACCGCGCCTGCATGACCATCGTCGCGCGCCGGTAGAGGCTGACGTTCATCACGCAGCTCTGCCCGAAGATGTGGAACAGCGGCAGCGTGACGAGGGTGGTGTCGTGCGGGCTGCGGGCGAACAGCGTGTCGTCGATCATCGCGTTCGTCAGCAGGTTGCTGTGCGACAGCTCCGCGCCCTTGGGCTGGCCGGTCGTCCCGCTGGTGTAGATGATCACGGCGGTGTCGGTCGGCTCGGCCGGGTGCGGCTCGAACTCGCCGGACTGGCCCGCCAGGGCCGCCCAGAACAGCTCCGCGCCCTCGATCGGCGACTCGGTCGCGGCCGGGTTCGCGGGCAGCAGGAAGAAGTGCTCGCAGTTCTCGGCCCGCTCGAACCCGGCGTACCCGGTCTCGCCGAGCGGCAGCTGGGGCGTGCCCTCGAAGCAGAAGATCGCCTTGGCGTCCGAGTCGGCGAGGTGGTAGGCGATCTCGCGCGGCTTGAGCAGCACGTTCAGCGGCACCACGACCGCGCCCGCCTTGAGCGCCCCGAAGTAGACCATCGGGAAGTACGGCAGGTTCGGCGAGGAGAGCGCGATCTTGTCGCCCGGCCCGATCCCGCGGGCGCGCAGCAGGTTCGCCACCTGGTTCGCGACCGTGTTCAGGAACGTGTACGAGAGCCGCAGGTCGCCGAAGACCAGGGCGTCGCGGTCGGGGGTCTCGCGGGCGGCGTCCTCCAGCAGGACGGACAGGTTGTACATCGCACTCCTCGCGCCGGTCACCAGGGAGTTATTACTGACGAGTTTATGCAGTTTTGCCACATCCTGGACCATGGACGGTGGAGCGCGCCAGCCCCTGACGTGGGCTTTCTCTGGGGAATGCCGCCGAACGCCGGAATCTGACGGATGTGTAGCGGTTCGTCGCTAGCATGGCCGCGACGCGACCGAGGGACCGCGACGAGCGCCGCCACCGGGGCCACGCCCGCTGCCGGCCGGCCGCCCGGCCCCTGGACGACGGGGCCACGAGGGCCGCGGCCGGCGGGACGCGACAGAGGGGACGTGCCACGTGCTGATCATCTTCGGCTTCCGGGTCGTGTACTTCACGCTCGCCCGGGGCGTGTTCCACTGCCCGGACTGCGGCGGCGACCGCGAGTTCCGGCGTCGCCAGGGCCGCAACTTCTTCACCCTGTTCTTCATCCCGGTGCTGCCGCTGAACCGGACCGGGCCCGAGATCGTCCAGTGCGACACCTGCCGCGGCCGCTGGACGACCGCGGTGCTCGCCGTCCCGACCAGCGCCCAGCTCTCGGCGATGCCGGGCATGCTGCTGCGGATGGCGGTCGTCCAGGTGCTCCGGTCCGGGGACGTCACCTACCCGGGGGCCAGGGAGCGCGCGGTCGAGGTCGTCCGGCAGTCGGGCGCCGAGTACGACACCGCCGCGCTGGACGCCGACCTCGGCCGGTCGTTCGACGACATCCGGGTCGAGATGGCCCGCTCCGCCGACACGCTCGCGCCCGAGGCCCGGGAGAACATCCTGCGTGCCGCCGCCGAGATCGCGCTGCTGGACGGCCCGCTCACCTTCTCCGAGGAGGAGACCCTGAACGCCGTGGGCGCCGACCTCGCGCTCACTCGCGTCCAGATCGCGGGCGTGCTGTCCCTGGCCCGCGAGTCGTCCGGCCACTGACCTTGTCCGAGGCCGACCTTGGCCCGGCGTGACCGAAACCGCCCGCCGTCCCCCCAGCGGGACGGCGGGCGGTCCGGTTCCCGGCGCTCAGCCGAGGTCTCGGGGGCCGGTGCCGGTGCCGGCGCTCAGCCGAAGTTGACGTCGGAGCACTGGTAGAAGGCGTTGCCGGTGTCGGCGATGTCCCACACGGCGAGGATCATGTGCCGTCCGTGCTTGGCCGGAAGCGTCCCGGGGTGCGCGACGGAGTAGGGCGGAATCCTGCCGCCGTAGTTGACCTGCAGGAACGGGGTCAGGTCGAGCTGGGCGCGGGTGAGCGGACGCGTCGGGTCCCAGCCGTCCCGGGTGACGAAGTAGCGGAACGAGGTCGTCGCGTGCGCGGCGGTCAGCTTCCAGGTGAAGGTGTAGGAGCCGCCGGACGGGACGGAGGCGGCGGGCCAGGCGCCGCCGCGCGGGTCGTCCAGCGGGGCCCAGCGGGAGTCCCCGGCGGCGCAGATCGTGCCGTCGGCGGGCCCGGCGGACGGGAACCCCTTGGGGCCCTCGGTGCTCTGCGGCTCCCACTGGATCGGGCCGCAGTTCTTGACGGTGCGCTGCTGGCAGAGCAGCGCCCGGCTGGGCGGGGCGGTGGTGTAGCCGTGCGCCAGGGCGGGCGCCGCGCTGAGCAGCGGCAGCCCGGCTCCCGCGACGGCGGCGATCACGAGCGTGGACTTCCTGGGCGCGAAACTGCGCAGTGGGGGCATACGCGTCTCCTCGGCGGGGGAGTCCCGGGGGCGGGCTCCGGAGCGGTACGTGGCCGGGGCCGGCTCGGCGGCCCTTATTGATAAGAAACCTTCCAGTCGGATGCGTCAACCCCCGCGTGCCCGGCCTGCGCGGCGCGGAGGCCGGGCGTCCGGGCCGGGCCCGGACGGGTTCTCGCGCCTGTCGGGCCGGCCGACGCGGCCTCGGGGCGCGGCCGGTCTAGTCCCCGAAGGCGACCGGTTGGCCGCGTCCGCTTGTCCGCGCCGAGATCACCTCCGACCGGCGCGCCGCGTCCGCGCGTGGCCGCGCCCCCGGCGGGACGGCCCGGAACGTCCGGAAGCGGCCAGCGAAGCGAGCCCGGAGCCGCTGTTCCGGACGTCCCGCCGCCTTGAGCCCTCCCGGACCCGGCGCGCGACCGGACCGGACGCCCGTTACCGGGAAGCCGCGGCCCTTGCCCCTGCGCTACTCTTGGGGTATGCGAGCCAGGCTGCTCCTTGGACCGCCGCGTTGACGCGATAGACGTCGGCGCGGCGACCCCTCCTGTGCGAGGGGTCTTTGCATGTTCCGGGGCCCTCACGGCACGGAACCCCATTCCAGGGCAGTCGGACCATCCCGTTTCAGAAGGACCGGAGTAGCGACCGTGAGCAGCGACGAGCAGTACGACCCCCGGGCGGTTCAGGACACGTGGCAGGCCCGGTGGGCCGAGCTCCTGCCGTTCGCCGCCGCCGAGGAGGACGACGGCCGCGAGCGTCGCTACGCGCTGGACATGTTCCCCTACCCCTCCGGTGACCTGCACATGGGGCACGCCGAGGCGTTCGCCATCGGGGACGTCCCGGCGCGCTACTGGTTCCAGAAGGGCTTCAACGTCCTGCACCCCATCGGCTGGGACTCCTTCGGCCTGCCCGCCGAGAACGCCGCGATCAAGCGCGACTCGCACCCCGCCGAGTGGACCTACGCCAACATCGAAACGCAGGCCGGGTCGTTCCACCGGTACGCGCCGTCCTTCGACTGGACCCGCCGGCTGCACACCTCCGACCCCGAGTACTACCGCTGGACCCAGTGGCTGTTCCTGCGCTTCCACGAGCGCGGGCTGGCCTACCGCAAGGGCGGCCAGGTCAACTGGTGCCCGAACGACCAGACCGTGCTGGCCAACGAGCAGGTCGTCGGCGGGCACTGCGAGCGCTGCGGCGCGCTGGTCGAGAAGCGCGTGCTGACCCAGTGGTACTTCAAGATCACCGACTACGCGGACCGGCTGCTGGACGACATGGAGCAGCTGGAGGGCCACTGGCCCGAGCGCGTCCTGCTGATGCAGCGCAACTGGATCGGCCGCTCCACCGGCGCCGACGTCGACTTCGTCATCGAGGGCCGGGACGAGCCCGTCACCGTCTACACCACCCGCCCCGACACGCTGTACGGCGCGACGTTCATGGTCGTCGCCGCGGACGCCGCGCTGGCCGAGGAGATCGTCGCGCCCGAGCAGCGCGCCGCGTTCGAGGCCTACCGCGACGAGGTCTCGCGGGAGAGCGAGATCGAGCGGCTGTCCACCGAGCGCGAGAAGACCGGCGTCTTCCTGGGCCGGTACGCGGTCAACCCGGTGAACGGCGAGCGCATCCCGGTCTGGGCCGCCGACTACGTGCTGGCCGACTACGGGCACGGCGCGATCATGGCCGTCCCGGCGCACGACCAGCGCGACCTGGACTTCGCGCTGAAGTTCGGGCTGCCCGTCCGCGTCGTGGTCGAGACCGGCGAGGCCGACCCGGCCGAGACCGGCGTCGCCACCGCGGGCGACGGCCGCATCGTGAACTCCGGCCCGATCGACGGGCTGGCCAAGGCCGAGGGCATCGCCAAGATCATCGAGGTGCTGGCCGAGCGCGGCACCGGCAAGGCGGCGGTGAACTTCCGGCTGCGCGACTGGCTGGTCTCCCGGCAGCGGTTCTGGGGCTGCCCGATCCCGATCATCCACTGCGAGGCGTGCGGCGAGGTCCCGGTCCCCGACGACCAGCTGCCCGTCGTCCTGCCGGACAACCTGCGCGGCGCCGACCTGGCGCCCAAGGGCGAGTCCCCGCTGGCGTCCGCGCACGACTGGGTGAACGTGTCCTGCCCCAAGTGCGGCGGCGGCGCCCGGCGCGACACCGACACCATGGACACCTTCGTCGACTCGTCCTGGTACTACTTCCGCTACTGCTCGCCGCGCCACACCGACGGCCCGTTCGACGTCGAGGCCGTCCGCAAGTGGATGCCGGTCGACCAGTACACCGGCGGCGTCGAGCACGCCATCCTGCACCTGCTGTACAGCCGGTTCTTCACCAAGGTCCTGTACGACATGGGCATGGTGGACTTCACCGAGCCGTTCCGCCGCCTGATGAACCAGGGCCAGGTCATCCTGAACGGCGCGGGCATGTCCAAGTCCACCGGCAACCTGGTCGACCTGGGCGAGCAGATCGACGAGTTCGGCGTCGACGTCGTCCGGCTGGCGATGCTGTTCTCCGGCCCGCCGGAGGACGACATCGACTGGGCGGACGTCTCCCCGCACGGCATGCTGAAGTTCCTGGGCCGCGTCCACCGGATCGCGACCGAGGTCGCCACCGAGCCCGGCGCCGACCCGGCCCAGGGCGACGTCGCGCTGCGCCGCGTCACGCACCGGACCATCGACGAGGTCACCTCCCTGGTCGAGGCCGGCCGGTTCAACGTCGCGATCGCGCGGATCATGGAGCTGGTGTCGGCGACCCGCCGCGCCATCGACTCCGGGCCCGGCGCGGCCGACCCGGCCGTCCGGGAGGCCGCCGAGACCATCGCGGTCACGCTGTCGCTGTTCGCGCCCTACTCCTCCGAGGAGGCGTGGTCGGTGCTGCGCCGCCCGGCCCCGGTGATCCGCGCGGGCTGGCCCGAGGCCGACCCGGCGCTGCTGGTCGAGGAGTCGGTGACCTGCGTCGTGCAGGTCGCGGGCAAGGTCCGCGACCGGCTGGACGTCCCGCCCGCCATCGCCGCGGACGAGCTGGAGCGCCTGGCCCTGGCCTCGCCGAAGGTCCAGGACGCGCTGGGCGGCGCCGGCATCGCCAAGGTGATCGTCCGCGCCCCCAAGATCGTCAACATCGTGCCGAAGCGCTGACGCCGGTTTCGTCCCGTCCCTCCCGGAGATCATCCGACCTCGCGGTCGATCTCCGGGAGGGCTTGTGGGCGAGGCGTTGGCGTTGGCGGCGGCGGTCGGGTTCGGCGCCACGCACTTCCTGAGCGGCCTGCTGTCCCGCCGGGTGGACGCGACGGCGGTCGCGCTCGTCGCCCAGCTCGGCGGCACGCTCATCGCCCTGCTCGCCGTCCCGTGGGTCGCCGCGCCGCACGTCACGCCCGGCGACCTGGCCTGGGGCGCGCTCTCGGGAGTGGGCACGGGCGTCGGCGTGACCTTCCTGTACCGCGCGCTGGGCGAGGGCGACTTCAGCGTCGTCGTCCCGCTGAGCGACGTGGCGGCCGTGGCGCTGCCGGTGCTGGTCGGCGTCCTGGTGCTGTCCGAACGTCCCGGCATGACCGCCTGGATCGGTATGGCCGCGGCCCTTCCCGCGCTGTACCTGATCGCCCGTCCGGCGTCGCATCGCTCCGTGGGCAAGCACGCTTCCACCGGTGCGGACGAGCGGACCGGCAGGCACAGGGGAGCCGGGAAGCGGGGCCGCGGGTCGGCTGCGGCTTCGCGCGTGGGGGCGGGGTTCGCGCGGATGGCCGGCTCGGCGGGAACCCGGGACGCGCTGGTGGCGGGTGTGGCCTTCGCGGTCCAGTTCATCGCGCTCGCGCGCACCGGACCCGACGCGGGGCTGTGGCCGCTGGTCGCGTCGCGCGTGGCGTCCGTCGTGGCCATCCTGCCGATGGCGTCCGCGATGTGGCGCGAGCCCGGCGAACCCGAGCGGCAGCGGGTGCTCGCCTCGCAGCCGGTCTGGGACCTGGACGACTCCAGCCACGGGCATCGTGCGGCGAAGCGGAAGAAGAAGCGGGGCAAGTCGGGCATCATCGGGCGCGTCCGGATGAGCCCGGGCACGGCGGCGGGAGCGCTGGGCACGGGGATGCTGGGCACGGTCGCGATGACGCTCTACCTGCTCGCGACCCGCGAGCAGCTCATGACGCTGGCGGTGGTGCTGACCGCGCTCTATCCGGTCATCCCGGTGGTGCTCGGCCTCGGCGTGCTGCGCGAACGCGTCGGCCGCGCGCAACTCGCCGGACTGGGTTTCGCGGCAGCGGCCATCGCCCTCATCAGCCTGGGCTGAACCGCGCGCAACGTGCCTGAGTACCCGGGACGGGCTGAATCGCCGGGCGGCGTGGCCTGAGCCGCCTGTAGGGGGATGCCGCCGGAAAACAGCCGGTCAGCCAGATGCGCGCCCGCTCCGGGTCCGTCCGTCCCTGGGGAGACCCGGAGACGGGGACGCTGCGGAGCGGACGCGCACCGGAGGACGTGCGGGCGCCGGGGTGCGGCTACATCTTGCGGAGGACGGCGACGACGCGGCCGAGGACGCTGGCCTCGTCACCGGGGATCGGCTCGTAGGCCGGGTTCGCGGGCATCAGCCAGATGTGCCCGTCGCGGCGCTTGAAGGTCTTCACCGTGGCCTCGCCCTCGATCATGGCGGCCACGATGTCGCCCTGCTCGGCGACCGGCTGCTGCCGGACGACGACCCAGTCGCCGTCGGCGATCGCGGCCTCGATCATCGAGTCGCCGGAGACCTTCAGCAGAAAGTGCGTGCCCTCGCCCACGAGCTGCTTCGGCAGGGCGAACACGTCCTCGACGGCCTCCTCGGCGAGGATCGGGCCACCGGCGGCGATCCGTCCGACGAGGGGGACGTAGGCGGGCGCGGTGCGGCCGTGCGAGTCGACGACGCCGTTCGGGGCCTCGAAGTTCTCGTCCTCGGTGCGGACCGGGGTGGTGCCCGGCACCCGGACCTCCACGGCGCGCGGCCGGTTCGGGTCGCGGCGCAGGTAGCCCTTGCGCTGCAGCGCGCGCAGCTGGTGCGACACGCTGGAGGTGCTGGTCAGCCCGACCGCCTCGCCGATCTCGCGCATCGAGGGCGGGTAGCCGCGCCGGGTCACCGAGTCGCGGATGACCTCCAGCACCATGCGCTGCCGCTGGGTCAGGCCGCTCTCGTCGCTGGGACCGTCGGGCAGCTCCCGGACCTTGCTGCTCATCGCTCGTTCGCCTCCCGGCGCGTCGCTCCGTCACTCCTCGTCACGGCACGATATCGCGGATCCGCTTAATGATCAAACAATTGTTCGAAGATGGTCCTCGATTTTCCCCCTCGGGTGCGCTACAACATCGTACATGCGTTCGATCGAAAACACTTTCGATCAAGGGTGACGGGCGGTGCACGGCGAAGGGGGACCGACATGGCGGCGCAAATGCCCCGCGGGGGACGCGGAGCGGCGGGCGAACGGCTTTCACCACGGCATAAACCAGACCATCGGCGCGGACATCTGCGGCTCGTCCCGCCCCTCGACGAACCGGACGCGCCGGGCGCGCCGCCGACTCGCGAGCCGCGCCCGGCCCATTCCCCCCGCCGCAATCCGCCGGCACGCCCTTCCGGAGAGCGTTTCCCACGCCCCATCCCCAAGGCCGTGCCCCACGAGCGTCCACCACGGGAGGACGCCCGCGGCGACGACGTCCGGGAGGTCGCCGCGCTACGGGCCGACACGCCGACCCCTGCGGGCCGCGGCCGCCCCGCCACCCGAGGCCCGGCCGTCAGGCGAGCCGAGGCGCGGGGTGGCGACGCGAGGCGCGCCGGAGCCCGAGGCGCCGACCTGCGGCGTGCCGATGCGCGGGGTGGTGAGGTGCGGCGTGTCGATACCCGGGCCGGTGGTGTGCGGGGCGGTGGCGCGCGTGGTGATTCCGCGCGGCGGGGCGACGTGCGGATGGGGGGCGTAGCGGCTCGTAGAGGCCGGGGTGGTGGTGCGTCGCCTGGTGGCGGTCGGCGTCAGTCTCCGGTCGTGCGCGGCGAGCGGCGGGTCGGGGGGCGCTCAAGCGGCGGTGCCCGGCCTCGCGCGGGCGCGCGCACGGGGAAGCAGTCCGGAGGCTTGCGCCTGACGCGGCGCGGGCGTGTCGTCGTGGTCGTGTTCGTGGCGGCGTTCGTCCTGCTCATGCTGTGGGGCGCGGGGGCGCTGGCGGCGCGCGCGGGCAGCGGAGATCATCGGGATCGACCGGTGCCGGACGGCCGTAAGGTTGTCCCGGTCGTGGTGCGGCCAGGCGACACGCTGTGGGGGATCGCCGAACGGGCCGGCCCCGCCTCGGACCCGCGCCGCTCGGTGGCACGGATCCTGAAGCTGAACGGCCTGCCGGACGACACCCTCGTCCGGCCCGGCCAACGGCTCCGCGTGCCCACGCTCTGACGCCCGCGACGGCGTGCGAGTGCCGGGCCGCCCGGTCACGGGTGTTCCGAAGGGGCTGCGGAGGGGCTTCGAGCGAGGCGGTCCCGGCGTGCCGCGGACGGTCGCGAAAGGGCGGGCTCGGCGGCGTGTGGACCCTCCTATCGGGGGTAGTCCACACCGCGGCCGAAGGGCCGTCCACTGCTGACGGGCGGGCACGGTCGGGCGAGCCGAGGGGCGGACGGTGTTCGGCTGATGCTCGCGAAACGGTCGTCGTCAGTGGTCGGCCGGGCGGTGTGCGGGCACCCCTTCGCGGGTCGGCGGGACGGCCGGTGCGTGGCGGCTTGGACGGTGCGCTGAGGGCTGTGCCCAGCGGGTTCGCTGCGGGTTCGCGGTGTCCCGGAATGGGGGCTGCGGATTCGGTGTTCGTGCAGGTCGCGGCGGGTTTTCGCGGTCACGGAAGGTGACCGGGTGGACGCGACACGCCGAGCGAGACGCCGGGAGGCTCGGTGTGACCAGGGTCTACGCGTGAGGCCTCTGTTCCAGGTTGCGCAGCAGTCCCCCGCGCTCTACGGTTGACCACAACATCTAGTAGTTACACGGACGTCATTAACCACAAGTTGTGTCTTGTGGGGGCGGTTCCGTGGACGTCGCTTGACCGTCGGGAGAGGGAGACACGCGTGCACTGCCCGTTCTGCCGCAACCCCGACACCAAGGTGATCGACAGCCGTTCCACCGACGACGGGGGAGCCATCCGGCGCCGCCGGTCGTGCCCGGAGTGCGGCAAGCGGTTCACCACCCAGGAGAACGTCCTGCTCATGGTGGCCAAGCGCAGCGGGGTCACCGAGCCGTTCTCCCGTGACAAGATCGTCGCCGGGGTGCGCCGGGCCTGCCAGGGCCGCCCGGTCGACGAGGACGCGCTGGCCAAGCTGGGCCAGCGGGTCGAGGAGGCGCTGCGCGCGACCGGATCGGCCGAGATCCCCTCGCACGAGGTGGGCCTGGCGATCCTGGGGCCGCTCGGCGAGCTCGACGAGGTCGCCTACCTGCGGTTCGCCTCGGTGTACCGGGGCTTTGAGTCGCTGGAGGACTTCGCGCGCGAGATCGAGGCGCTGCGCCGGGCGGACGGCGGGCGCGGGACCGGCCAGGCCGGGCCGGGCACGCCCGGCGGACCGGACCGGCGGGGACCGGCCGCGGGGGGACGTTCCCCCGG
>NZ_JBFAOF010000107.1:0-13277 GCF_040675125.1 Spirillospora sp. NPDC049652
GGAGGCGAGGGCGTTGACGGCGTTCCCGGCGGCGAAGACCGCGAGGCCGCCGAGCAGCAGCGTCCGGGGCGGGCGGTGCCCGACGGCCGCGGCGAGCGGCGGCCCGCCGAACGCGTAGGCGAGGGCGAACGCGGTGATGAGCCAGCCCGCGGCGGTCCGTGAGACGCCGAGGCCGTGCGCCATCGGATCGAGGAGGGGAGCGATCACGAACGTGTCGACCCCCATCGCGAACGTGCCGATGGCCAGGATGACCAGACGCAGGCGCATGGCAGGTGTCCCCCCCTTGGTAGGCGGCTTTCATGATCACGTCGCGTCCGGATCCCGCGCGATCCCTCGAACGGGGGATCGCGCGTTCCCGTCCCGGCGGCCGACGATCGGTGGCACCTGGCGAAGGGAAACGTGATGCGTGCGATCGTGATGCGGCGGTACGGCGGGCCGGAGGTTCTGTCGTTCCGCGAGGTCGATGAGGAGCCGGCGGCGGGAACGGGGGAGGTGGTGGTGGACGTCGCCGTGAGCGGGGTGAACTTCGTCGACGCCATGCAGCGGGCGGGCGCCTACCCGGTGCCGCTGCCGTTCGTCCCGGGAGTGGAGGGCGCGGGGACGGTCGCGGCGGTCGGTCCCGACGTAGCGGACGTGGCGCCAGGAGATCGCGTGGCCTGGGCGATGGACGGCACCGTCCGGACCGCGGGCGGGACCTACGCCGAACGCGCCGTTGTCCACGCCGACCGGCTCGCCCCCGTCCCGCCGGAGCTGGACCTGAGGACGGCCGGCGCGGTCCTGATGCAGGGCATGACCGCGCACTACCTGACACGGTCGGCGTACGAGGTGCGCCCCGGCGACACGGCGCTGGTGCACTCGGCCGCAGGTGGTCTCGGCGCGCTGCTCACCCAGATGGTGAAGCTGCGCGGCGGACGCGTGATCGGGACGGTGTCAACGGCGGAGAAGGAGAAGCGGGCCCTCGACGGGGGCGCGGACCACGTCGTCTCCTACGAGGATTTCGCGAGGCAGGCGCGGCGACTGACCGGCGGGCACGGCGTGGACGTGGTCTACGACGGGGTCGGCGCGGCCACGTTCGACGGCGGGCTCGACGCGCTGCGCCCGCGCGGCGCGATGGTGCTGATCGGGGAGGCGAGCGGCCCCGTCCCGCCGATCCCTCCCGCACGGCTCGCGAAGGACTCGCTCCACCTCACCAGGCCCGGCCTCACCGCCTACATCGCCGCCCGCGACGAGCTGCTCGCCCGGTCCCGCGACGTGTTCGACCTGGTGACCTCGGGGAGCCTGCGCGCCCACGTCGCGGCCGAGTACGCGCTGGCGGACGCGGCCGCCGCGCACCGCGACCTGGAGGCGCGCCGCACCAGCGGGAAGCTTCTGCTCCTCCCTGAGGTTGGCTAGACCATGCGGAGCGATCTGCGGGACCGCATCCTCGGCGGCGCCTCCCGCGCGGACGACGCGGCGGAGCTGTTCGCGGGGATGTCGGCACGGCTGCGCCGGCCGATCCCGTTCGACGCCGCCGCCTGGCGCACCACCGACCCCGGCACCGGACTGATGACCGCGCCGGTCCTGGTGGAGAACCTCGACGACGACGGCTGCGCGGTGTACTGGGACAGCGAGCTGCTGCACGAGGGCGTCAACCGCTTCGACGATCTCGCCAGGGCAGCCGTCCCCGTGGCCGCGCTCCGTGACAGCACCGGCGACGCCCCGGAGGGCAGCACGCTGTACCGGCGGCACATGCGTCCGCGCGGTCTCGGCGACGAACTGCGCGCGATCCTCCGCGTGGACGGCCGGCCCTGGGGCGCGATCAGTCTCTTCCGCGGAGCCGGAGAACCCGCCTTCACCTCGGACGACATTGGCTTCCTGGCCGCGCTGTCGCGTCCGCTGGCCGCACGGCTGCGGGAGTTCGCCCGTCCCGCGGCCGCGCCCCCGGCGGACGGCGGCCCCGGACTCCTGCTGTTCACCGCCGACGGGACGCTGGTCTCGGCCAACGACGAGGCACGCCGGCACCTGGCGAACGTGCCGTCCGGGCCGTCCGTGACCACCCCTCTCGGGCTCGGGCTGCCCGCCCCGGTCTACGGCGTCGCACGGCAGGCGTCCGCCGACGCCCGCTCCGGACGCGGCGGAAGCGCGCGGATCCGCATCCGCACGGACGCCGGGGCCTGGCTCGCCTGCCACGCCACCTGCATGCGCGGCGCGGACGGCGCACCCGGCCAGGTCGCGGTGATCATCGAGCCCGCCAAGGCCTCGGAGGTGACGCCGCTGCTGGTCGCGGCGTACCGGCTCTCCCCGCGCGAGTCGCAGATCACCGAATGCGTCGCGCGGGGCCTCGGCACCGCCGAGATCGCCGCGCACCTGCACCTGTCGCCCCACACGGTCCGCGACCACGTCAAGGCCGTGTTCGAGAAGGTCGGCGTCTCCAGCCGCCGCGAACTGATGGCCCACCTGTTCGCCGAGCTCTACACCCCGTTGACCCAGCACCCGCCCCGCGAACCCGCCTAGTACTCCGCGTCGATCCCCGCCGCGTGCATGGCCGTCCGGTCACTGGACGCGGATGCCGCGGGCGACGGCTCCGAGCCGGGTGTCGGAGGGGATGGAGACGTCGAAGGTGCTGATGTCCGCCGGCGCCTTGTACAGGTTCCAGGCGGTCACGCTCTCACCGGGACGAAGCGTGCTCCTCATGCTGCTGACGAACAACGAGCACTCGCAGTGGCCCACAGGGGTCTCCAGCGGCCAGTACCGCATCTTGGCGGCCGGGTCCTCCAGCATCACTCCGCGCGTCGAAGCGCCGGTCCATGCCGCGGAGGTCCCGTACATCACGTAGCTGCGATCGAAGTTGATCGAATTGTGGACGGTGGTTCCGGCGTTCCTGATCGTCCAGACCAGCAGGAGCAGGCCGTCGCCGGTGCGATGGATTCCGTTGATCTCATACCGCAGGCCGTCGGAGTAGGCGATCTCGCCGCTGCCGACCGCGGTCGTGGGGGCGAAGTCGGCGGGCTGCCGCCCACTGGCCGAGCCCGGGGCGGGCGCGGGTTCGGGCGGCTTGGGGAAGGTGACGGTGACACGCCGGTTCCGCCTCCGCCCCTCGTCGCTGCCGTTGTCGGCGATCGGCCGGCTGGAGCCGTGTCCGGCGGCCTGGAAGGCGACCCCCTGCCGAGTCACCAGTCCCTTCAGCCGTTGCGCGACGGTCTGGGCCCGGCGCTCGGACAACGGCTGGTTGATCGCGTCGTTGCCCGTGTTGTCGGCGTGCCCGTCCACCTTGACGGCCGTCCCCCTGGACGCGTCGATCTGCTGCGCGACCTGCCGCAGCAGGCCGTCGGCGCGTGGGGTCAGTTCCGCCTTGTTCACGGCGAACAGCACGTCGGACTGAAGGTTGATCGCCCGCTGGCCCTCCTTGTCGTCCACGCCCTGCTCGGTCCCGGTGGCCGTGACCAGCACCGGGAGGATGCGCGGCTTGCCGCTCGGGGGCGTCGAGGCGTCCTCGGTCTGACCCGGAACCGGCTGCACCGGGCCCGTGCCGATCGGAACGTTCAGGAACGGCGGGGCCCCGGGCGAGGTCAGCGTCACCCGCTGCACATCGGCGGGAGGCGCGGGGAAAACCGCGAACATCTCCTCGGTGGCACCGGGTGCGATCTCACTGGGCACCTCCGAGCACAGGCACTTGTAGCCCTTGTGGAACGGCATGTACAGCTTCTCGTTCTTGGCGTCCAGCAGACCCATGCCACTCAGCGACAGGACGTACCCCGCGTCCGCATCATTGACCAGGTCACCCAGCACGCCTTTGAGCTGAACGGACGTGTTGCCCTCGTTGACCACGGCGAATCGACCGGTCACCGTCGTCGCAGTCGTCCGGCTCAGCCCTTTCAGCTCAAGCCGCGCTTTCCCGTCCGCCAGAGAGAGCGGAACCGACTGCTTCCCTGGAGTGGCCGGCTGCGAGGACGGCGCCGGAGTCGTGGTCGGGTGTCCGTCGGAGGTTTTCTTCTTCTCACCGCCACATCCGGACAGCGCCAGCGTCGCCGCCAAGAGAACAGCACCCCCCGTCACCCAGGGAGACTTCCTCCGACCCAATGGCGTCACCATTCGACTCCTTCTCAACGTGGTCAAGAAACGAAAACAGCATAGGGTGAGTCGTCAAGACGACTCACCCTATGCTGTCGATTTTTCTCGTACGTATTACTCCGCTCGCCAAGGACTCGGCCAGCGTCAGCTGGCCTTCTTTGCGCCACCGTCGGTGAACATGTTCTTGACGGCGTTGCTGACCTGGTCCTTCACGTTCGCGTTGAACGCGGCCCAGAGAACCGCGATGACGGCCGCGCCGACCAGGATCAGCGCGCCGTACTCCAGCGCGCTCGCGCCCCGCTCGCGCTCCTGCAGCTTCTCCACGCGCCCCTGAACAAAGGTCTGAAGAGTGACGTAGAGGGGAATGAGCGTGTTGTTCACCGGAGTGATCATCTTGTTCATCGTTGTTCTCCTCACCGCTGGCCCGTCCCGCTCTGGCAATCCATACATTACGTAGGGCGGCCAGTTCGCCCCAGGGTCCTGCGACCCAAGGGGAGACCCGAAAATTCCCGGCCCCGGGGAGGGACCCAGGACCCAAGCGGTGGATACTCCGGAGGTGCGATTTCGTGATCAACGGTGACCGTCCACCGTCCCGATCCAATGCGCGATCGCGGCGGCGCGAGAGGGGACTCCCAGCTTCGCGTAGATCCGGTTCACGTGGTTCTTCACGGTCTTCTCCGCCAGGAAGAGCTCCTTGGCGATCTCACCGTTGGAGCGCCCTCGCACGATCAGCCGCATGACGTCGGCCTCCCGGGCGGACAGTCCGAACCTCGTGGCCGGGTCCGGTTCGGCCGGCAGTGGCGCACGAGAAGGCGGCGGCTCCGCCGGAGTGTTGTCTCGAACCGCTCCGACCAGGGCGGAGACCGCGACGTCCGACAGGGGGTTCGCGCCCTCCACCGCCTGCCATGCCGCCGCGGCGAGTTCCTCCGGCGAGAACCTTCCGTGGACGAGGTACCCGGCCGCGCCCTTGGTGATGGCCGCGCGAACGGTCGCAGGGTCGTCGGTGTAGGTCAGCATGATGACCCGTGCGTCCCGGCTGAGCGTCTCGACGGCCTCGACCCCGCCCATGAGGGGCATCTGAACGTCGAGGAAGATCAGATCCGGCCGGAGTCGCCCGGCGAGCTCCAGCGCCGTGCGGCCGTCGCCGGCCTGGCCGACGACCTCGATCCCGGCGGCCTCCAGCAAGGAGACCAAGCCGGAGCGAACCACCACGTTGTCATCGACGACCATGGTCCGGGGGGACGTCATCAACTCACCTCAGCCGTTCGCTCGGTGCTCTTGCCATCTTGCCGTCCGGGGACACGCAGGGTGAGCGCCGTCCCGATTCCGAGCTCGGAGTCCAGGGCCACCTCGGCTCCGACCCGGGCGGCGCGCTCGGTCAGGCCCACCAGTCCGTAGTGACCGTCCCGCGCCAGATCGGGCAGTGCGGGAAGTTCGAAGCCGCGACCGTCGTCACGGACGCTCAGGACGAGCGAGGAGTCGAGGCCGGACAGCCGGATCTTCACCAGTCCGGCGTCCGCGTGCCGTTCGACATTCGTCAGTGCCTCGCCGAGGATCGCCACCACCTCGTGGCGCGCGGCGGGCGGGAGGTCCGACCCTCCGTCGAGGTCCAGTTCGACCCGGGTCCCGGTCTCTTCCGACCAGCGTTCGGCCAACTCCGTGATCACCTCGGCGAGCGGACGGACCAGCGCCTCCACCCGCAGTTCGGTCAGCAGGTCCCGGGCCTCGCGGGAAGCGACCTCGGCGGCCTCGGCGATCCGTCCCGCCTCGACGGCGGCACGTTGGGCGTCCCGCTCGATCCACAGTGGGAGCGCCGACGCCGACAGCGCGATGCCACGCAACGTCTTGGCCAGGGAGTCGTGCATCTCGCGGGCGAGCCTGGCGCGCTCGTCCGCGGCCGCCGCGTGCACTTCGGCGGCGCGGCGCGCGGACTCCTGCTCGGCGGTCTCGTCCAGCAGCCGGCGCAGCGCGACCCCGGCGAAGCCCGCCAGCGGGTAGTAGAAGGGCTGGCCGAGAACGGTCTGGAACGTACTCACCACCGATCCCGGAGTCGTGAACGCGTACACGAGGTAGTAGAAGAGGATCTGGAGCGCCGCGACCCCGAGCATCCCCTGCCAGCGGTACAGCAGGCCCGCCACGGCCGCGGTGACCACCGTGCAGAGGAAGAAGGGACCGGTGACGCTTCCGCTGACCGACAGGGCCCCGAACGACACCGCCATGTCCAACGCGAACAGCAGCGGATGGGCGGCGATCCTCGGCGCGAGGAGCTGCCAGCCCCGGCCGGTGATCCACGAGAGCCCCACGATGGAGGCCATCAGCAGGAACGGCGCCGGCCGGAGGCTGGCGGGCGAGATCAGCGCGAGGGTGGCCGCCGCGATCAGCATCCGGATGTGCATGAGCATCCGGAAGGCGTCCCCGACCCGCTCCGTGAGGGGGCCGGTGGCTTCCGGGCGGCTCTCGGCACGCGGGAAGAGGCTGCCCCCCGCGTCCCTGTGGTCAGTTGCCGAAGACGCCACCCAGCCCCCCGAAGTGCATGCCGTAGGCCATGGCGCCGACCACGACCAGCATCAGGCCGGGCATCGACAGGCCCATGGTCACGGCGGTGATCTTCGGATTGGCCCGCTGCGCCTTCCGCCTGGCCCACTGTGCCGACTCGCGGCGCATGTCGTTGCTGATGTCGACGAGCGCCTGGCCCAGCGGGGCGCCGAGTTCCTCGGCCTGGAGCAGCGCGGTGACGAACGACCCGACCGACTCGGACTTGTTGCGGTCCCGCAGGTCCTGGAACGCCTCACGCCGCGAGGTGCCGAGCTCCATCTGACGCAGGGCCACCAGGAACTCCTCCGACAGCGGGCCTGACATGCTGTGGCACACCCGGCTCAGGGCCACCCGGAAGCTGAGGCCGGCGCTCACGGTGACCGCCAGGACGTCCAGGAAGTCCGGCATGGACCGCTGGATCTGCTCCTGCCGCGCGGTGCGCTTGGCGTGCAGCGCGAGGTCGGGCTGCAGGACGCCCAGTACCAGCAGGAGGGCGAGCATGGTCTGCCCCTGGAGCAGGAGCAGCAGGGAGAGGACGCCGAAGAGGATGATGTATCCGGCCAGTCTGCGGGCGTAGGTCTCGACCGTCATGCCGCCGGGTCGCCCCGCCTGGTCGATGCGCTGACGGATCTTCACCCGCCAAGGACCGAGCAGGTCCATCATCGGACCCACGAACGGACCGCCCACTCGTTCGGCGATCCGGTCGAAGATGAACGCCTCGTCCTTCACCTGTGCTGCGGTTTCCGGAACGGCGCTGCCGCTGACCCGTTCACCCGAGGTGAGGAGCGCGCCTGCCCAGACGGTCAACAGCACGCACAGCGCGGCCGCCGCGGCCAGGAGAATGGGAACGGTCATCGGTTCCTCACACGTCGATCCGGGTGATGCGGCGGACGATGATGACGCTGGTGGTGAACATCAGCGCCGCGATGCCGAGGATGACCTGGCCGACGAGGTGATGACTCATCGTCCGCAGCGCACCGGGCTGGATGAAATTGATCATGGCGATGGCGACCAGGCTCAGTCCGATGATGCTGATATTGGTCACCGTCGCCTCCCCCATGATGGTGAGGACCTCACGCCGGATCTCCTTGCGGTCCTCCAGCGTGGTGGAGATCGTGCGCAGCGCGGTGACCAGGGAGCCGCCGGCCCGGGCGGAGACCATCAGCGTGCTGATCAGCACGCCCAGCTCCCGGGACGGCAGCCGCTCGCCCAGGTCGTGCAGCGCCTCTTCCAGCGGCTGGCCCAGCCGGAGGGCGTCGGCGGTGCGCCTGAGCTCGTCCCCCGCCGGGTCGGCCAGTTCGTCGGCGGCGATCTCGATGGCGGTGGTCATCACCAGTCCCGCATGGGTGGCGTTCGACAGGACCCGTGCCAGTTCGGGCAGCTGCGCGATGAACTCCTCCTTGCGCCGCTCCTCCCGCCGGCGGAGATAGGAGAAGAACATCACGCCGACGCCGATTGCGGCGGCCACCCCGTAGACCTCCCCGATCCACTCCCCGATGAGGATGATCGCGAGCGTTCCGACCGCCGCGATGAGCAGGACGAAGACCGACAGCCTGATCCGGAGGCCGGAGTTGTGCAGGCGCCGTCCGAGGGTCTTGCCCCAGGTCGTGCGGAGCAGGAGCTCGTCCAGGCGGACGAGCGGGCCGTCGGAGGCGGTCTCGAGCCCGAGCTCGGCCCGCGAAACCAGGCGGCGGCGCTGCCCCCATCCGGTGAGCAGGTCCCCGACACCCCAGGTCGCCAGCGCGAGGGTCAGCGCCAGGATCGCGAGGATCACTGGCAACGGCAGGTTCATCGGGTACCGCTTCCTTTCGGTCGGCCGCGCATCACGCGCCTCCGGATGATCCGTGCAGATACTCCGAACCAGGCGGAACGACCCCGTTGGGGTGCGCTGTGCCCAGGCCCGGGGGGTTGAGGGGCGAGGGGTCGGGAGCCGCCACGCCCCCGGCGGAGACCGGGGCGAATGCGGGGGGGATGGACTCACCGGCGTGGAACAACCGGGTGGCCAGCGCGGACGGCAGCGGCAGAGGCCGGAACTCTCCGCGCACGACGCGGTCCGCACCGATCGGCTCGGAATCGAACTGCATCACCGGCTGAAGGATGAGCCGTCCCCGCACCGTCTTGTCGACGACGGCGATCTCCACGATCCGACGCGAGCCGTCCGGGCCCCGGCTGAGCTGGACGACCCCGTCGATCGCGCTGCTGATCTGGTCGCGGACGGCCTCGAAGGGCAGCTTGACGTCGCTCATGCTCGCGAGGGTCTGGAGCCGGTGGATGGTGTCGTCGCTCGAGTTGGCGTGCACGGTCACCAGCGAGCCGTCGTGGCCGGTGTTCATCGCCTGGAGCATGTCCAGCGTCTCACCGCCCCGGACCTCACCGACGATGATCCGGTCCGGGCGCATGCGCAGCGCGTTGCGGACGAGGTCGCGGATCGTGATCGCGCCCTTGCCCTCGATATTGGCCGACCGTGACTCCAGCGGGATGACGTGCGCCTGCTTGAGCTGGAGCTCGGCGGAGTCCTCGATCGTGATGATGCGCTCGGTCTCCGGCACGAACGCCGACAGCGCGTTCAGCATGGTGGTCTTGCCCGTGCCGGTGCCGCCCGCGATGACCAGGTTCAGCCGGGCCCGGACGAACGAGGCGAGCAGCATTCCGGTCGCGGCGTCCATCGCCCGCATCCCGACGAGCTCCTCGACCGTGTAGGCGCGCGGGAACCGCCGGATGGTGAGGATCGGCCCGGACAGTGACAGCGGCGGGATGATGACGTTGACCCGCTCGCCGGTGGGCAGCCGCGCGTCCACCATCGGACTCGACTCGTCCACCCGGCGGTTCACCTGCGAGACGATGCGGTCGATGGTCTGGTACAGCTGCTCCTCGCTGGCGAACCCGCCGTCCAGCCGGTACACCCGGCCGGCGCGCTCGACGAACACCGCGTCCGGGCCGTTCACCATGATCTCGGTGATGTTCGGATCCGCGAGCAGGGGTTCGAGCACGCCGAGCCCGAGCGCCTCGTCCACGATCCGGCGGATCAGGTTGGCGCGCTCCCCTGGCGAGAGCACCGGGCCCTCGCGGCTGAGCAGCAGGCCGGTGACCTTCTCCAGCCGGGACCGGCGCTGGGCCATCGTGAGGCGCGCCAGTTCGTCGAGGTTGATCTCCTCCAGCAGCCGCGCCCGCCAGTGCGAGACGCTGGACTTGCTGCTCCGGTCGTGGGCCGAGCGGTCCTCTTCGAGTCGGTCCTTGAGCGCCATGGCTATCCAAGTGGGAGCGTGTAGGTACGGGTGACGGTGTAGTCCAGGGGGATGCCCTTCCAGAGAAGCGGCAGCTTCGCCTTGACGCGGCAGTACACGGCGTCGGTTCCGTCGACCGTGGTCGCCCCGCCTTCGACCTCGTAGTCGCTGATCCAGTGCGGCTTGGTGTTCAGCGCATAACGGCGGCACTCGTCAGGGGAGTAGTCCTGGCTGGCCTCGCGGGCACCGGTCCGGGCGATGTTCTCCACGCGTTCGACCGTCGTCGACGCCACCCATGCCTGGTAGGCGAAAAAGATCACGAACAGTGCCAAGGGGAGGGCGGCGGCGAACTCCAGGGCCGTGGCTCCCCGGTCGCCCCGTGGCCCTCGCGGCCGCGTGCCCGATGCGCCCATGCCGCCGCCTCACTGGTCCTCGTGAACGATCTTGGCTTTGGTGGTGATGCCCCAGGAACTCCCGATCCCCGGCAGCAGGATGGGGACGTCGATGGTCACCAGGGCGTAGTCCCCCTGGACATCGATCGACAGGTGTTTCCTGTCCTTCCACTTGCCCTTGACTCGCGCGACGGTCCGGCTGCGGACCTCCTCACGGTTGGCCTTCCCCTCGGGGGTCGGGCTCTTGTCGTAGCCGATCACCGCGACGGCGCGCGCCGCGGAGTTCGCGCCGTTCGAGGAGTACATGGAGGTGAGCCCGACCAGGACCACCTGCCAGCAGAGCAGCATGATCAGCACGATCATCGGGAAGAGAGCGGAGAACTCGAAGGCGACGGCGCCCTTGTCCTTCTCCGCGCCCTTCCCCCTGCTCCTGCCCTTGCCGTCGTGGGAGTCGGCGCGGACGAGGCCGAGTTCCCCGGCGAACCTGCCGACGGCCCTGCGGAAGTCGTTGTTCTTGACCGCCGAGGGCGCTCCGGTGTTCGCGGCCTCCTCCAACGCCCGGAAGACGGCCGGGATCTGGCTCTCCCGCAGCCGTGCCGCGCCGATCATCTTCTTCGCCAGATCGGGTTGGATCTCGTTCTTGCGGTCGGCCCGGGTCAGCAGGACCGTGGCGTCCTCCTGCTTGCGGATGGTCAGGCGGGCGAACAGGTCGGTCAGCCGCCGCGCCGACCGCAGCGCCGGGACGTCCGGTGTCGCGACCACGACGAGTTCGTCCGCCAGCTCGACCGCCATGGCGTTCGCGTCGGACACATGTGTCCCGCCATCGACGATGACGACCTCGTAGCGAGAGCGGACAAGCGTGAGGATCTGCCGGATCGCGCGGGCCGACACCTCCTCGGCGTCCTCGCCGTTGCCCGGCGCGAGCAGCAGGTGCGGCCCGGACTTGTGGACGTACAGCGCCTCGGACACCACGCCCGCGTCCAGGTCGCCCGCGGCGGCCAGGTCGGAGATGGTGTGCCGGTGCTGGATGTCCAGGTAGCCGGGGATGTCGCCGTTCTGGAGGTCCATGTCGATCAGGCAGACCGACCGTCCGGACGACGCGACGGCGATGGCGAGATGGATCGCGACCGTCGTGGTGCCGACGCCGCCCTTCGCCCCGCACAGCGTGACGAGCGTGCCCTGCTGCCCGGAGACCATCGCCTGCGGCGAGCTGAAGTGCCGCCGCATCGTCCGGGACCACTCGCCCGCCTGGGTGACCCGGTTCTGCAGCTCCGACAGGGTCGGGTCGCGCTGGATCACGCCGCGCGCGCCCGCCGCCATCGCGGCCGAGAACGTCTCGGTGCTGGCCTCGTCCACGATGAGGATCACCGCGAGCTGCGGGTACCGGCTGACCAGGTCGCGGACCAGGTCGAGCGCGGGCAGCGGGCCGAGGCCCTCGTGGACCATCACCACGTCGAGCGCGGGCACCGACGCGACCGTGCCCTGGACGTGGCCGGAGACCGTCTCGACCGCGACGACCTCGAGGTCGGGCAGTTCGCGGAACTGCCCGGCGAGCGCCGTCGCGACGTCGCGGTCCTCGACGCCGAGGAGTACCTGGATGCTCATGTCACCTCGCCGGAGTGGTCTCGCACACCGGCGGCATCGAGACGCCGTCCGGGGTGTCGCCGGAGCCGCCGATCAGCGCGAGGCGGATCTTGGTCGCGAAGCTCTCCTCGCGGGTGAGCTTCAGGCTGTCCGCCGCACTGAGCGCGAACGTGATGGGGAGCTGCTTGTCGGTGACGGTGTTGTTCTTCTCGCTCCGCACGTCGGTGACCTGGCCGATCTGGGTGACCAGGGCCGACTTGACGATGCGCGCCGCGCACGCCTGCTGGTTGTTGCTCCCCTGGTTCTTCTGGTAGGTCGCGTAGATGTCGACGTGGATCCCCTTGCGGACCCGGCCGGCGACGCCGGTCTCGGCGTCGATCATGATGGAGATCTCGCGCTGGCCGGCCTGGAGGGTAGGCCCGGGGGTGATCATCCCGGTCTGGAGGTAGGCGCCGGCCGGCAGGTCCGCCGAGGCGACCTTCCCGTCGAGCTGGGAGAGGTCGGTGATCATCGTGTTCGGCGACCACTTCTTCGGCACCCAGACGTGGTCGAGGTTGTCCGGTGAGACCCGGGTGAACGCCGCGACCGGCGTCTTGAGGCGCAGCACCTCGGTCTTCACCCCGACCTCGGCGCGCACCGACCCCACGTAGCTGAGGATGCCGGTGAACACCACCACGGCGCCGAGCGCGGCCAGGATCATCAGCAGGACTCCGCGTCGCTGGCGGGGGTTCATAGCTCTCCGTTTCCGGTGTCAGAGTGGGGGGTCATCGGTCACCGCTCCACGCGTGGAATGCCGAACACGACGGTGTCGCTGCGGTCGTCGTGCTCGACCGGCCGGTCGCGCGGCGGGAACACGATCTCTCCGGCCGCCCGCGGCCGGCCGGCGCGTCCCTGGTCCGGAGCGTCGTCGTCCCCGGCGGGCGGCTCCGGGGTCGCGGGCGCCGGCGGCTCCCGGTCCGCGGGCCGTGCCTCGGGGCGGGGCTCCGGCGGGAGCGGGAGCGGCTGCGGGCCGGACGGCAGCACGGGCTGCGGGCCGGACGGCTGGAGCGGCTGGGGGCCGGTGGGCGGGCGGGGCGTCGGGGCGTCCGCGCGCGGCGTCCGGTACTCGGGGCGCGTGACGTCCGCCGGCGGCCTGCGGTGCTCGGGACGCGTCACGTCGGCCGGCGGTTCGCGGTGCTCGGGCCGGGTGACGTCCGCCTCCAGCACGGGCGGCCGGACGGTCCTGTACTCCGGGCGTGTCACGGGCGCGAACTCGTCGAGGTCGTCCTCGTCCACCTCGGGGCGGGGGCCGACCTGGCCGTGCGGGCCGGTCTGGGCGGCGGCCGGACGCTGGTGAGCGTCCCGGTCCGGCAGCCACGGATGCCCCGGCGGAGGGGTCTGCGGACCGGACGGCCACTGCGGAGGCGAGGACGGCTGCGCCGGAGGCGAGGACGGCTGCGCCGGAGGCGAGGACGGCTGCGCCGGAGGCGAGGACGGCTGCGCCGGAGGCGAG
>NZ_JBFAOF010000108.1:0-13252 GCF_040675125.1 Spirillospora sp. NPDC049652
GGCTACTCGCCGCTGGCGACCGGGCTGGCGTTCGGCGTCCTCGGGCTCGGCACTGGCGCCGATGATGTGGTCGAAGTCACCGTCGGCGACGCGCCGGGAGGCGGCGCGCAGCGTCCGCAGCGGCCGGTCCACCGCGTAGTGCAGCAGCACCGCGAGCATGATCACCGTGAGGATCAGCACCGCGAACAGCGTCGTCAGCGTCCAGTTCCGCAGCAGGCGGGTGTGCCGCAGCTCGGCGCGGCCGTCGGCCCGCGCCTTGGCGAGGTCGCGGTTCTGGGTGTCCCAGGTGGCGCGGACGGTGTCGAAGGCGGGCTTGCCGTGGGCGGCGATGGCGGACGCCTTGGAGCCGGGCCCGTTCTTGGTGACCTGCTCGATCACCACAGTGCCGTAGTCGCGGCGCCAGTCGGCGAGCGCCCGCTGGCTCGACTCCAGGTCGGCGCGCAGCCGGGGTTCGTCGGCCAGCAGCTCGCGGAGCCGCTGCGCCGAGTTCTGCTCGGCGGACAGCCCGTCGGTGTAGGGCTCCAGGAACCGCTGGTCGCCGGACAGGGCGTAGCCGCGGACGCCGGTCTCCTGGTTGAGCATCGCGACCTGGAGGCGGCTCGCCTCGACCTGGGCGGGGGCGATGGTCTCCACCAGCCGGTCCGACGCCCGGGCCGTCCGGCCGAGCTGGCCGTTCACCACGATCGCGGCCGTGACGGTCAGGACGCCGACGAGCACCGCGGCGAGGACGAACCACGACCGGACGGTCAGGCCGCCCCATGCGGAGCCGCCGCGGGGCGTCGCCGCCACGGCGTCGTCAAGGCGGACGGAAGTCCGAGGCGCCGGCGGCCTGGCGGGCTGCGCGTCCGCCGGGCCCGTCGCTGAGGGCTCCGCCCGCGCGGGCGCCGGCTCGGGCAGGGGCTCGTCCGCCGCGGAGGCCTCCAGCGGCTGGGACCTGTTGCTCATCGGGTGTTCCATCCCAGGTGGAGGACGGCGACGTCGTCGTCGAGGCCGCCGTGCTCGAAGGACGCCGCCTCGACGTCGGTGATCACGGCGTCGACGAAGTCGTCGGGGGCGCGGTGGCAGTGGCGGTGGGCGACGTCGAGCAGGCCGGTGACGTCCAGCCGGGCTCCGTCGGCGTCGATCTGGCCTTCGAACAGGCCGTCGGTGAAGAGCACGAGCGCCTGCCCGGGGTGCAGCGGCACCTGGTGCTCGCGCCAGCTGTCGAGGCCGGGGGCCATGCCGACGCCCAGCGCGCCGGGCGGCTCCATCAGCCGGACCTCGCCGGGCGCGTGCAGCAGGAAGCCCGGGTGGCCGGCCCGCACCACCCGCGCCACCGGCTCGTCGGGTGGGAGCGTGACCGTGGTGAGGGTCACGAACATCTCGTCGTGACCCTGCTCACCGACCATCAGCTCCTCCAGCAGCTCGACGAGCTGCGGTCCGCGCATTCCGGCCAGCACGAACGCCCGCCACGCCACGCGCAGGCTCACGCCCAGCGCCGCGGACGCGGGGCCGTGGCCCGCCACGTCCCCGATCACCGCGTGCACCAGGCCGTCCGCGGTCTCGACCACGTCGTAGAAGTCGCCGCCCAGCAGCGAATGGGCCCGGCCCGGCCGGTACCGGGCGACCACTCCGAGCCTCGGGTTGGTCACCCTGGGGATGGGCAGCAGGCCCCGTTCCAGGCGGTCGTTCTCGGCCGCCCGCATCTGCTCGGCCTGCAGCGCGGCGACCGCCTGCTGCACCTGGCGCCGCTGGACCGCGTACCGGACGGCCCGGCCGAGCCGGTCGGGCTCGAGCTGCGCCTTGGCCAGGTAGTCCTGCGCGCCGGCGGCGACGGCGGCCATGCCCGCCTGCGACTCGGCGAGGCCGGTCAGGACGACGACGGCGGCGCCGGGCGCCCACTCCAGGACCTGGTCCAGGACCTTCAGGCCCTGCTCGGCGCCCAGGTGCAGGTCCAGCAGCACGCAGTCGGGCACCGGCCCGGAGGTGAGCCGGGCGCCGGCCTCGGCGAGCGACCGCACCCAGTCCAGCGACACCTCGAGGCCGGTGTCGTCCAGCGTGTCCTCGACCAGCAGCGCGTCCGCGGGGTCGTCCTCCACCAGCAGCACGTTCAGCCGGCCCAGCCGGGCCACGGCGCCGGCGGCGGTGTCGCCGGCCGGACGTGGCGGCCCCGGTTGGGTCGGCAGCCGCGAGCCGGTCAGCTCAGCCCGATCCGACACCGAAGCCCCTCTCATCCGTCCAGTGCCCTTCGGCGTCCCGTTTGTTACCGCAGCGCAGATGATAGTTGCCCGGTGACGAACATGCGCCTCTGTCCACCGAATGACCCCGACCTGGGGCTTTGCGGTGGCCAGAGCCGACAGATGATCATAATCGGTGGCCGGGGCGCGCGTGGCACCGAAAGGGTACCGATCGCATCGGGGCCCGGGGGCGGGCGTCCATGCGGCGGCTGACCAGAGAGGCAACCGACGCGCCTCCCGTCGTGTCAGGCGGCCCTCCGGTGAGGCCGTCATCGTGCCGATGACGGCGGGCGCCGGCACCTCGACCCGCTCCTGGGCTGAGCGGAGCGGATCCAGCGCCCTCTACCCCGGAGGATCACCTTCTAACGCGCCCGGGTGTGATGATCACCTCTCTCGGGCGGCCGTGGGGGAACGGTCAGTGGCGGCCCTTGCGGCTGTGCCGCCGGACCATCGCCATCCGCGCCGCCACGAGCACCGCCACGACGACGATCAGACCGATCACTATGAGAATCACATGGCCGGCCTTGAAGTAATAGGCCAGGCCGCTGATCACGGCATGCAGAACGAACGGCATCTTCCCCCCTTGAAGACTGCCTACCCCGGGAGGCCCGACCCCACCCCGGCCCAAGGTTCATGCCCAGGTGAAGCCCGCTTTTCCCCTACGAGAGCCAGAGCCCCGGCCATTTCTCCGCCGCGAAGGGGCGCGCGGTCCCGCCGTTTTGATCAGCCGAGGGGAGGTGCCGAGGGCCGAGCGGTTGACCTGGAGCGCGCTCCAGTTTGCAGACTTCTGCCCGTCCTGACCAAGGAGGGGCTGATGACGGAGTTGAACCTCGCGCTCGGAGCGATGCGCTTCGGCAGTGAGACCGACGAGCGGACCTCGTTCGCGATCCTCGACCGGTTCGCCGACGCGGGCGGCACGCTCGTCGACACCGCGAACTGCTACGCGTTCTGGACGAACCCGGAGCGGGTGGGAGGGCACAGCGAGCGGGTGATCGGCGCGTGGCTCGCCCAGCGCCCCGGCATGCGCGACCGGGTGCGGCTCAGCACCAAGCTGGGGGCCCTCCCGGTCGGTGACGGCGAGTGGCCGGGCAACCGGGAGGGCCTGTCGGCGCCGGCGGTCAGGTCGGCGGTGGAAGGGAGCCTGCGGCGTCTGGGGACCGACCACGTCGAGATGCTCTGGACGCACATGGAGGACCGGTCGGTTCCGCTGGAGGAGACCGGCCGGGCACTGGCGGAGCTGGTCGAGGCCGGGAGCGTGGGACGCCTCGGAGCGTCCAACCACGTCCTGTGGCGTGTCGAGCGGTCCCGCCGCATCGCCGAGGCCAACGGGTGGGCGGGCTACACCGCCCTCCAGCTGCGGCACTCGTACCTCAGGCCGCGTCCGGGCGCTCCGGTCCCCGGCCACAACCACCGTCTCGGCTGGGTGACCGACGAGACCCTGGACTACGTGGCGTCCGAGGACGACCTGGCCCTCTGGGCGTACACGCCGCTGCTGAACGGCGCTTACACGCGCGACGACCGTCCGCCGGCCGAGGCGTACGACCATCCGGGGACCACCCGCCGGCTGGCGGCGCTGGCGAAGGCCGCCGACGACCTGGGCGTCACCCGCAACCAGGTCGTCCTCGCGTGGCTGACCGGCGGCACCCCGCCGGTCACCCCGATCGTCGGGGTCAGCACCCTCGCCCAGCTGGACGAGGCCGTGGCCGGCGCCGCCCTCGTCCTTCCCGCGGACGTGCGCGCCGAGCTCGACGCCGCGGTGTAAGGCCGTCCGGCCGTTTCCAGTTCGGTCAGCGCGCGTCGGTGGCCGTGGCGCGTGCTCGGTCGTGCGCCGCGGCGCGGGGTGTGGCGTCCTCTCCGGTGCTCGGCGGGTCGGTCTCCGGGACGGATGGTCCGGCGGGCTCCGGGGCGGCCACCGCGCCGGGCAGGTCCCGGCGGCTCTTGAGCGGGCCGATGAGCAGGAGCAGCGGCGAGGCGGCCATGGTGGCCGCCATGACCCACAGGGTCGGGCGGATGCCCGCCGCCTCGCCCAGCGCGCCGCCGAGCAGGCCGCCCAGGGGGATGGTGCCGAGGTTCAGGAACATCATGCTGACGCTGACCCGTCCCAGCAGTTCGCGCGGCGTGTAGAGCTGCCGGAAGCTGCTGCGGATGACGTTGCTGGACGCCGTCCCGATGCCGATCATCAGTCCGCCGGCGACCAGCAGCGCGAGCCGGGCGCCGGGACCGGTCAGCGGGATGGCGAGCGCGAACGGGACGGTCCCGAACAGCGCGACCAGCAGGCCGCGAGCGGTGCCCAGCCGGGCGGCGACGCGGGTGGCGGTCGCGGCGCCGACCACTCCCCCGACGCTGATCCCCATCAGCAGCGGGCCGACCATGCCCTCGCCCACCCGCAGCTCCCGGACGAGGAAGACCACCAGCACCGCCTGGTAGGCGGTGAACGCCAGGTTGAACACGGCCCCGAACAGGGCGAAGACCCGCAGGTAGGGGTCGCCGGTGACGAACCGCAGCCCGGTCAGGATGTCCCGGCCCAGGGAGGTGCGCTCCCGGGGCTCGACCGGCTCCTCCTCGCCGCGGATGCCGAGCAGGCACAGTGTGGAGACGGCGAACGAGGCGGCGTCGGCGACCAGGCCGCCGAGCACGCCGAGCACCTGGGTGATCGCGCCGGCCAGGCCCGGGCCCGCGACCTGCGCGAACGACTCCGACCCCTGCATCCTGGCGTTGCCCGCGGCGAGGTCCTCCGGAGCGACCAGGGAGGGCAGGTAGACCTGGTAGGCGGTCTGGAAGAACACGCCGGCGACGCCCGTGAGCAGCGCGGTCGCCGCGAGCTGCCAGAAGGTGAGGACGTCCAGCCACGCGGAGACCGGCACGCTGAGCAGCAGCGCCATCGACGCCAGGTTGCAGGCGACCATCAGCGGGCGGCGCGGCATCCGGTCCACCCACGCCCCGGCGGGGAGGCCGACCACCAGCCACGGCAGCCAGGTCGCCGCGGTGAGGAGGCCGACCTGGAAGGTGCTCGCGTGCAGCACGCCGACGGCGGCGAGCGGGATCGCGACGCCGCTGACGCCGCTGCCGATCTTGCTGGTGGTCTCGCCGATCCAGAACAGCCGGAAGTCGCGCCCGGGCCGCCGCGGGGGCGCGGTGAGGACGGCGGTCATGGCGTGGCCGGCATTCCGTAGGCGAACGCCAGGACGGCCTGGCGCTCGCGACCGTCGTCGGGCACCTCGCGGGCGCCCCACTTCAGCAGGACGGCGATCAGCTCCTCGCCCATCGCCCGTAGCTCCTCCGGGGTGAGCAGCAGCCAGCGATCGGCGACGAACGCCGCGTCCACCCACGCGGACGGCTGGTCGGCCAGCAGCCACTCGCGGGCGGCGGCGGTGTGCCGGTCCAGCAGCATCGACTGCACCGTCTGGGCCACCAGCGCGGCGGACGGGTCGGAGGCGTGGTCGCTCTGCTGCCACGACAGGTTCGGCGAGGCGCGCCGCCACCAGCGTTCCCGCCGGTCGCGGGCGAGTTCGGGCGCCTCCTCGATGATCCCGGCCGCGCCGAGCACGCGCAGGTGGTGGCTGACGTTGCCGACCCCCTGGCCGGTGCGCTCTGCGAGCGTGCTGGCGGTCGCCGGGCCGTACGCGCGCAGGATGTCCGCCAACCGCCGGCGCAGCGGATGGGCGAGGGCCGACAGCCGCTCGGAGTCCTTGATCCGGTCTTCGGTCATGGCGGAGATCATGGCATGCACAAGAACTCTTGTACAAATCTTCTTGTGCATCTGCGGACGCCCCGACAGGCGGCAGGGGGAGGGGGAAACGAGAGAACGATCACATGGTCGACAAGATCATCTTTCGGTAGCGTCCCACCCGGCCGATGGCGCGCGCGCCACGCCGCCCGAGCCGGGGCACGCCGTTGAGCGGCCCGCTCGCCCGGGACGACGACCCCTCGGCCGCAGCGATCCCTGACGGACTGTTCATAGGGAGTCAGAGAACGATGGCAGTGAACCCCTCCTCTTCCCGGCGGCGACGGACGGTCGCCCGCGCCATGGCGGCCGCGGCGGTCGTCGCCGGCGCCCTGGCCCCCACCGGCGTCGCCCAGGCCGCGCAGGCGGGCGGCGGCGACCCCTCGCCCGCGATCGTCGGCGGCAGCCCAGCCGACCAGGCCTACCCCTTCGCGGTCTCGCTCCAGTACACGCGCAACGGAGTTCCGGACTCGCACCGCTGCACCGGCTCGCTGATCCGGACGAGCTGGGTGCTCCTCGCGGCGCACTGCGTCCAGACGTCCGGGTCGGACGCCGGCACGTCCGTGCCCATGGACCCCGCGCTGTTCCACGTCCGGGTCGGCTCCAACGACCGGACCACCGGAGGCTCGGTCGCGAACGTCGACCGGATCGTCATCGCGCCGGGGTCCGTCAACTACCCGGACAAGAACCTGGGCAAGGACATCGCACTGATCCACCTCACGACGCCGCAGCCCAAGGCGAACGTCGTCCAGGTGGACAGCAGGCTGCCCAGGGTCGGGACCCCCGTCCGCGAGATCGGCTGGGGCTACACCTCCAACGAGGCGAGCGACCCCAGCCAGCTGCCGACCGTCCTGCAGCAACTCGACACCAAGGTGATCTCGCCGAGCACGACCAAGTGCCATGTCGACGAGAACGGGAGCGACGCCTGGGGCGTCCACGCCGGCGACATCTGCGTGGACAACCCCGAGGGTGTCCGCGGACCCTGCGGCGGCGACTCCGGCTCGCCGCTGCTGACCCGCGTCGCCGGCCGCTGGCAGGTCGAGGGCGTCGACAGCCGCGGCGTGAGCGACATCTGCGGAGGCGGCCCGGACATCTACACCGGCACCGGACCCAACTTCGCCTGGATCAACAGCGTCGTCGGCTGACGACGCCCGGCGGGACCGGGCCGGGCGCGGTGACGCGCCCGGCCCGGCTCGCGTTCCGCTCGTGGACGGGTCGTCCGCCGAGTCCCCCGGACGGGAGCCTCACCGCGGCCGGGCCTTCTCAGTCGCCGCTGGTGAGATAGTCCGCCCGGCCCTCGTCGTCGATCTCGAACGAGCCCTTGGGGATGACGCAGAACTCGTTGCCCTCCGGGTCGGCCATCACCAGGAACCCTCCGGCGTCGTACTCGGTCAGCCGCCGTCCGCCCAGCGCCTCCACCCTGGCCTGCTCCGCCGCCGGATCATCCGATTCCAGGTCCAGGTGCAGCCGGTTCTTCCCGGTCTTGCCGGGCCGGTCTCCGGCGGCGCGCTGGAACCCCACGCCCAGTCCGTTCCTGCGTTCGAGCCACACGTACGGCCCGACCCGTCCGACCACCGGACGGCCGAGAAGCTCGCTCCAGAAGGCCGCCAGCCGCTCCGGATCCCCGGCGTCCACGATCACGCAGTTGATGTCCATGCCCCCAACCTGCCCTACGGCCAGGCGCCCAGTCGAAGAGAACACCCACTGAACCGTAAGGCCGGGAAGCGCGGTGGTCGGCGCGCCTCCCGGCCTCCGCCCGGTGCCGGGTTCAGTGGGTGAGCAGGTGTTCGGGATCGGCGTTCTCGACGGGAGGCGGGGTGGCGGTCTTGCCGCTGCGGAGGGCGAGCGTGACCAGCAGGCCGAGGACCATGCCGCCCGCGGTCAGCAGGACCACGACGAACTCGCCGTCCGCGGTGGCGGAGCGGAGGGCCTCGCCGGTCCGGTCACCGGTGCCGATCTCGGCGAGCGCGGTGAACACCGCCAGGCCGATCGCGTTGCCGATGTTGAGGGCGGTGGACGCGATGCCGTTGGCGACGCCCTGCTCGTGCGCGGCCGTGCCGGTCGCGGCGGCGATCCACATGGCCGTCCAGACGATGCCCTGGCCGACGCCGGAGACGATGAGGCCGGGCACCAGCACGCCGTAACCGGCGTCGGCGTCGAACCCGATCGCCATGACCGCCGTGCCGACGGCCCCGATCGCGAAGCCGATGAGAAGCGTCGCGCGGAGGCCGGCGCGGCCGGTCAGCCGCTCGCCGAGCTGGGTGCCGGTGGCGATCGCCAGCGAGGGGACCAGGAAGGCCAGCCCGGTCTGCAGGGCGCTGTAGCCGTGGACGCTCTGCATGAGCACGGTGAGGAAGTAGGGCAGCACACCGAACGTCGCCATGTAGATGAACGTGACGCTCATGCCGATGGTCAGGCTGCGGTTGCGGAACAGCCGGAACGGCATGAGCGGGTCGGCACTGCGCCGTTCGATGACGGCGAACGCCGCCAGCAGGACGACCGCCAGCACGAACGCGCCGACGACCAGCGGGGCTCCCCAGCCCTCCTCGGGTCCTTCGACGAGCGCGAACACCAGGAGCGTCGAACCGCCGGTGACGGTCAGGGAGCCGGGAAGGTCGAAGCGCCGTCGCGGCCCGCGGGCCGGGTCGGCCGGGATCACCACCGAGGCGGCCAGTGCCACGAGCGCCGCGAGCGGCACGTTGACGTAGAAGACGGCGGGCCAGCCGAAGTTCTCGGTGAGGACGCCGCCCAGCAGCGCGCCGAGGGTGAGGCCGCTCGCGCCCGCGCCGCCCCAGACCGCGAGGGCCCGGTTGCGCTGCGGCCCCTCGGCGAACAGCGTGTTGATCAGGGACAGGGTGGACGGCAGCAGCAGCGCCCCGCCGACGCCCTGCACCGCCCGCGCCACGATGATCGCGGCGGGGCCGGGCGCGAGCCCTCCGGCCAGTGAGGACACCGCGTAGAGGCTGAGGGCGAGGATGAAGACGCGGCGGCGGCCCAGCAGGTCGGCGGCGCGGCCGCCGAACAGCAGGAACCCGCCCGCGAACACGACGTAGGCGCTCACCACCAGCTGCTGGGTCTGGCCGGGGAAGCCCAGGTCGGCGCCGATGTCGGGGAGCGCGACGAACACGATGTTGAGGTCCAGCGCGTAGATCAGTTGCGCCAGCGCCAGCAGGGCCAGGATCCAGCCCGGCCGCCGGGCGGCCTGCGTGGGAACAGCGGACATGCCAGGGGCCGTCCTTTCGGGGTCGAGGGGAACGGGGCGGCGGTCGACGAGGCCGCCCTCCGGACGAACACGGTACGACTGTACGAATACTTGCGTACAGTCGTACCGTCTGGCAAGTTCCCGCGACGACCGTTCGACTGTCGCGGTACGGTGGGATCATGAGGTACCGCCACCCGGACCGCGACCAGATCCGCGTCGACGGAGTGCTGTCGGCGCTGGGACATCCGGTGCGGCTCGCCGCCGTCCGCGTGCTGGACGGCGGCGGCGAGCACAACTGCGGCAGCGTGCTGGCCGAGCTGGGCATCACCGCCAAGTCGACGATGACCCACCACTGGCGCGTCCTGCGCGAGAGCGGCGTCATCGTCCAGGAGCCGTCAGGACGGGAGAACCTGCTGACGCTGCGCCGCGCCGATCTGGACGCCCGCTACCCCGGCCTGCTGGACGCCGTCCTCGCAGGGGCGCGCGCCGACGAGGACGCCAACGCGGCCGGACCCGTCTCCTGACCGTCCGCCGCCTTGCTCTCCGACCGTGCTCACGCGCACGCTCGGAGAGCTGAAGTGATGAGGGCTTCGCCACTCCCCCGGCCGACGCAGGGCGCGCCACTGCGTCCGGCGACCGTCCGGCGCGCCCGTCTCAGCTAGCGGTTACAGCACGCAAACCCCGCGGCGGGGTGTGCTGTGGCACCTCCGACCTGTGCCTGCAAGCTGTTTTGCACCGTTTTATACGGGTAACTCGCCGCCGACTCCCAACGGACGGCGAGGTGACGAGGACATGAAATTTCGGACGGGACTGGCCGTCGGCGCGGGCGGCTCTCTGGCCGCGTACGCCGTCGGCAACACCGTCCGCCGGATCACGGACCGGGTCGTCGCCCGGTACAGGGCGAAGCTGGAACGCGCGGTCCGGCGGCTGGGCGCCAAGGCCGAACACGGTGGCCCGGCGGTCCAGGCCGCGCTCGCGGCGGCGCGCGCCCTCTACGAGGGCAAGTCTCCGGTGCGGGCGCTGCTCAGCGCCGGCTGGACGGCGCTGAAGGAGACGCTCAAGCGCATCTTCGGCGGCGGCGGGCGCGGCAAGCTGACCAACATCGTCGAGCAGATCGACATCGGCGCGCCCTGCCGGCTGGTCTACGACCAGTGGACCCGGTTCGAGGACTTCCCCTCCTTCATGAAGAAGGTGGTGAGCGTCGCCCAGGAGTCCGACGAGAAGCTGAACTGGAAGGCCAGGGTCTTCTGGTCCACCCGGAGCTGGCAGTCGACGATCGTCGAGCAGGTCCCCGACCGGCACATCGTGTGGCGGTCGAAGGCCGCCAAGGGCCAGGTGGACGGCACGGTCAGCTTCCACGAACTGACCCCGGACCTCACCCGCGTCCTGCTCGTCCTGGAGTACCACCCCGGCGGACTGTTCGAGCGGACCGGCAACCTCTGGCGCGCCCAGGGCCGCCGCGTCCGGCTCGAGCTGAAGCACTTCCGGCGGCACGTCATGACCCGCGCGCTCACCGCCCCCGACGGGGTGGAGGGCTGGCGCGGCGAGATCCACGACGGCGAGGTCGTCCGGGCGTCGTGACCGAACCCCAGAACCGACAAGTGCGGAGGGACGCACCATGAGAAGCGGAACGAAGGCGGGCCCCGTGCCCGTCGGCAAGATCGTGAAACGGCTCCCCATCGGCGGGAGCAAGCGCAGCGGGCTGGGCGGCGTCGCCCAGCACCTGCCGAGCGGCCTGCCCGGTGGCAAGGCGCTCGGCGCGACCGGCGGCGTCCTGCTGGGCACCGGCGCGGTCGTCGCGGCGGGCCGCGCCCTCAACCGCCGCAACAGCCAGGACGACGAGTCCGAGCAGAGCGGCGGCTCGAAGGCGAGCGCCAAGACCGACGACACCTCCTCCGGCAGCAGCAGCAGCGGCGACAGCGGCGGCAAGGACTCTTCAGGCGACTCCTCGGACGAGTCGAAGGGCCTGGTCGGCGGCCTCAAGGACGCCGTGGGCGGCGTGCTGGGCAAGGGCGGCGGCGGCAAGGGCGGCGGCGGCAAGAAGGTCAAGGTCACCAACATCGTCGAGCACACCGACATCGGTGCGCCGCGCCGCCTGGTCTACGACCAGTTCACGCAGTTCCAGGAATTCCCGTCCTTCATGAAGAAGGTCATCAGCGTCGACCAGGCGGACGACGAGAAGCTGAACTGGCAGGCGAAGATCTTCTGGTCCAAGCGGACCTGGGAGGCCACGATCGTCGAGCAGGTCCCGGACGAGCACATCGTCTGGCGCTCCAAGGGCGCCAAGGGCCACGTCGACGGCACCATCAGCTTCCACGAGCTGGCCCCGAACCTCACCCGGGTCCTGGTCGTCCTGGAGTACCACCCGCAGGGCCTGTTCGAGCGCACCGGCAACATCTGGCGCGCGCAGGGCCGCCGCGTCCGGCTGGAGCTCAAGCACTTCCGCCGGCACGTGATGACCCAGTCGCTGACCCGCAAGGACGAGATCGAGGGCTGGCGCGGCGAGATCCGCGACAGCGAGGTCGTCAAGACCCACGAGGAGGCGCTCAAGGAGGAGGGCTCCGGCAACGGCCAGAAGGCCAAGCAGGACTCCGCCTCCAAGAACTCCCACGGCGCGAAGAACGGCGCCAAGGAGAAGGAGCGCGAGGAGGCCTCGCACTAGCCCACGGCGGGCACCGCGCGAGACCGACGACAGAACGGCCGGGTCACCCCTCGGGGCGACCCGGCCGTTCCGCGCTGCCGGGCGTGCAGGCTAGGGCCTGTCTCGAAGCGGCCTCAGCCACGCACGGGAACGCGTGACCTGCCCGGTGGAGCGAAGCCGGAGGCGAGCGGAACCGGGCAGATCGCGAAGCGATGCCGCGTTCGCCCAGGCACGGTCACGTAGCGAGCCGCCAGGCGAGCGCAGTGGGCCGGGACTTTGAAACACAGGCTACCGGCCGGTGACGCCGAGGGCGGCGTCGACGATGGAGGCGGTGTCGATGCCGTGGATCGCGTGGGCGTCCGCCAGGTCGCTGGACTGGCCGAACTCCGTCACGCCGAGGCAGCGGATCCGGTCACCGCGCGCCCCCGCGAGGAACGCCAGGGTGTGGGGGTGGCCGTCCATCACGGTGACCAGCGGCGCGGCGCTCTCGGCCGGGAACAGGACGTCGATGATGGCACCGCCGTCCCCGCCGGTGAGCCGGCCGCGGGCCTGCATCGACCGGAACACCAGGTCGGGGCTGGTGAGGCAGACGACACCGGCCGTGATCCCCTGCTCGGTGAGCAGGTCGGCGGCCCGGACGACCTCCGGCATGATCGCTCCGACGCCCACGAGGGTGACCCGCTCGTCGCCGGGAGCGTGGTCGGTGATCCGGTAGCCGCCCGCGACGGCCTGCCGGCGGCGCCGTTCGAGGAGCGGCCCGTCCTCCGGGAGCCGCGCGAGGGACTGGTCGAGCGGGCGGGTCGTCAGCCGGAAGTACGCGGAGGCGCCGCCGGGCACGCCCACGTTCCGCATCGCCTCCAGCAGGCACCATTCCAGGTCCTGCGCGAAGGCGGGCTCCCACGCGACGCAGCCGGGCTGCTCCAGTCCGATCGACGGGGTGGTGATGGACTGGTGCGCGCCGCCCTCGGGGGCCAGGGTCACCCCGGACGGCGTGCCCACGAGGATGGACTGCCCGCCGGAGTAGATGCCGTAGGACCAGGGCTCCAGCGCGCGGGAGACGAACGGGTCGTAGATCGTCCCGATCGGGATGAGGCGCTGGCCCCAGCGGCTCCAGGTCGCGCCGAGCTCGCCCAGCAGCCCCACCAGGTTGACCTCGGCGATGCCGAGCTCGATGTGCTGGCCGTCGGCGGCCTCGGCCCACTTCAGGAGCCGTTCGGGGTCGTCGGCGAACCAGTCCCGGCGGTCGGTGGCCGACCAGACGCCGGTCTTGTTGATCCAGCCGCCGAGGTTGGTCGAGGACGCGACGTCGGGGCTGCAGGTGACGACCCGGGCGGCGACCTCGGGGGCCTCGCGGCTGAGGTCGGAGAGCAGGCGGCCGAAGGCGGCCTGGGTCGAGACGGGCACCCGGTGCCGCCGGCCGAGCGCGTCCGGCACGCTCGCGGGCTTCTCGTGCGTCACCGGGGTCCGCT
>NZ_JBFAOF010000109.1:0-13209 GCF_040675125.1 Spirillospora sp. NPDC049652
CTGCCGCCGAGGCCGCGCCGAAGCGCACGCGGGCTCGCAAGAGCACCGCGACCGAGGCACCCGCCGAGGTCACGGCCGAGACCAGCGCCGACGCGCCGGTCGAAGCCGCGCCCAAGCGCACGCGCACCCGTAAGGCCGCCGCGACGGCTCCGACCGAGGCACCCGCCGTCGAGGCGACGCGGCCGGTCAATGCGGACGCGCCTGCCGCTGACGCCGCGCCCAAGCGCACGCGGACGCGCAAGGCCGCCGCGACCGAGGCGTCTGCCGAGGCCAAGGCCGCGCCTGATGCCGAGGCGTCCGCCGAAGCCGCGCCCAAGCGCACGCGGGCCCGTAAGACGGCCGCGACCGAGGCGTCCGCGGACGCGACGGTCGAGGCGGCGCCCAAGCGCACGCGCAGCCGCAAGGCCGCGACCGAGGTGTCCGCCGAGGTCGAGGCTTCGGGTGCGGCGGACGGCGTGACCGCCGAGGCCAAGCCGAAGCGGACGCGGAAGACCGCTGCCGCCGAGGTGACCGGCGACGACGTCGTGACGGCCGAGGCCGCTCCGGCGGCCGAGGCGGCGCCCAAGCGGACGCGGGCCCGCAAGACCACCACCGCCGCGGCGGAAGCGGCGGACGTGGTCGAGGGCAAGCCGAAGCGCGCGCGGAAGACGGCCGCGCCCGAGGCGGACGGCTCGGCCTCCGAGGCCGCGCCGAAGCGGACGCGGACCCGCAAGACGACCGCGACCGCCGCCGAAGCGGACGCCACGGACGCCGAGAGCGCCGCCAAGCCGCGGCGGGCCCGGCGGGCGGCCGGGGCTCCGGTCGAGGAGCCGCAGAGCGTCTGACCGCCGCTGACGCGTCCGTCGCGTCCAGCGCCGAGCAAGTGAGAACGCCGGTCCCGGACCTCCGGGACCGGCGTTTCCCGTACCCGGCCCCGCAGCATTCGAAGAACTTTCATGTTCGTTGCCCGGCCGATACGGGATCGCCGTCCTCCCGTTACCCCGGCCGCCCAGCGTTCTCCGCATGAGCTCCGGTCCCTCCCGCCGCCGTTTCCTCGCGTCCGGCGCGGCCGTCGCCGGTGGCGCGGCCGCCGCGTCCCTGCTGCCGCCGTCCGTGCACGCCGCCCTGGCCCGCCCGCTGCCGCCCGGCGGCCTGAAGGCGATCAGGCACGTGGTCTTCCTGATGCAGGAGAACCGCAGCTTCGACCACTACTTCGGGACGTTGCGGGGCGTGCGCGGATACGCCGACCGCAACGCGATCGAGCTGCCCGACGGGCACCCGGTGTTCCACCAGAAGGGCCTTCTCCGACGCGTGAGGCCGTTCCTCGCGCGGGACGCCGTGGGCCACGGCCCGCTCACCGACGTCAACTACATCGCGGGCCTCGACCACTCGTGGGACGGCGGCCAGAAGGCGCGCGGCAACGGCTGGCACGACGGCTGGATCGCCGCCAAGCAGCTCCCGACGATGGTCCACTACGACCGCCGCGACCTGCCGTTCCAGTACGAGCTGGCCGACACGTTCACGATCTGCGACGCCTACCACTCCTCGGTGTTCGGGCCCACCAACCCCAACCGGACGTTCCACTGGACGGGCACGATCGGCTACGAGCCCAACGGCCACCGCGCGGTCGAGAACGACGCCTACAGCGAGGACACGCACCCCGGCTACGCCCTCACCTCCTACGCCGAGCGCCTGTCGAAGGCCGGGGTGGGCTGGCGGGTCTTCCAGGAGTGGGACAACTTCACCGACAACCCGCTCGAGTTCCTGGTGACCTTCAAGCGGGTCATGCGCAAGGCGCTCGGTTCGTTCAGCCAGTACAAGAGCCTGACGGCGTTCTACGGGGACGTCGCGAAGGCCAAGCCCGCCGACCAGGCGACGATGCTCGCGAAACTGGACAAGGCCGTCGCGGCACTTCCGCCGGACGAGCGGGACCTGTTCGACCGGGCTCTGCGCCGCGTCCACGGCGGAACGCTCGCGAAGAGCTTCCGCGAGACGGTCGCCGCCGGACGGCTGCCGCAGGTGTCGTACATCGTGGCGTCGGCCGTCGACTCGGAGCATCCGAGCTCGGGCAGCCCGGTCCAGGGCGCGGGGATCACCTACGAGGTGCTGGACGCGCTGGCCTCGCATCCCGAGGTCTGGGAGTCCACGGCGCTGTTCCTGCTGTTCGACGAGAACGACGGCTACTTCGACCACGTCCCGCCGCCGCTGCCGCCCGCGTCCGCCAAGGAGGAGTGGGTGGACGGCAAGCCGGTCGGCCTGGGCTTCCGGGTCCCGATGATCGTGGTCTCGCCGTGGACGGCGGGCGGCAACGTCTGCTCGGAGGTCTTCGACCACACCTCGACGATCCGGTTCCTGGAGCGCTGGCTCGGCGTCCGGGAGCCCAACATCGGGCCTTGGCGCCGGACGGTCTCGGGCGACCTGACCTCGGCGTTCGACTTCACCCGGAGGTCGCGCCCGGCGCGTCCGGACCGGCCCGCCGATCCGCCGAAGTTCTACTTCCGCTGGCCGCCGCTGCCTCCCCTCGTCCAGAAGGACCCGGTCGTGGAACCGGGGGTCAAGCCGTCCCGCCCGCTGCCCTACCGGCCCGAGGCCAGCGCCCGCCTGGACGGCGACGCGCTGCTCGTCACCCTCCGCAACGACGGGACGCGCTCGACGCACTTCGCCCTCTACCCCTACGCGAAGGAGTTCGCGACACCGCGCCACTACGACGTCGCGAGGTCGCAGACCGATCGCGTCCCCCTCAAGGACGGCCGGTACCGCCTCACGCTGACCGGCCCGAACGGCTTCCGCCGCGAGTTCGCCGGGACGACCGGGGGCAAGGCTGCCGGGACCGTCGTCAGCTCGTCCGCCAAGGCCGCCCGCACGCTCGCGATCACCCTCGGCAACCCCGGCCGGGACGCGCTGACGTTCACCCTCCGCGCCCTCGCCTACGGGACGTCCACCAGGAAGATCACGCTCGCCCCGGGAGCCACCCGCACGATCACCTGGCCGACCCGCGACGGCTGGCACGACGTCGAGGTCAAGGCCGCCGAGGACGCCACGTTCCACCGCCGCCTCATGGGCCGCCTGGAGGACGGCCGCCCGGCCACGACCGGCTGACCGCGAGACCCGGAGCACCGAACCCCGGCCGACCCGCCGGCCGACCCGTCAGGCGGGGGCGTCGCGAAGGTCGAGCGCCCGCCTGGGGTGGTCGGTGATCAGGACCTCGACGCGCGGGTCGGCGAGGAAGCGGCGCATCTGCGGCTCGCCGTTGACCGTCCAGATCATCGCGGGGAACCCCGCGCGGGCGATCTGCGCGAGGACGCCGACGCGCGCCAGCCGGTGGTTCAGCGCCACCAGGTCGGCGCCGGACCTGCGGATCGCCCGGACCGGCGCGAAGTCGCGGTGCGCGCCGAGCTCCCACAGGCTGCGCCCGACCGACATCGCGACTCGGACGTGCGGGAAGTCACTCTTGATCTGCCGGATGCTCGCGACGTCTCGCGTGGTGACGACGAAGCCGTCCGGGCCGAGCGCCGCCTCGGCGAGCTCGACCAGCTCGGTCTCGCAACCGCGCTCCTTGAGGTCCAGGTGGCCGCGGGCGCGGCCGGCGATGATCTCCAGCGCCTCGCTGACCAGCGGGACCGGGTGGTCGGCGAGTTCGGCGGCGCGGTCGCGGGCGAGCCGCGCGAGCGGCAGGCCGCCGACCGTGGGATCGTGGTGGACGACCAGCGCGCCGTCCCCGGTGCGGCGGACGTCGATCTCGACGTACTCGGCGCCCGAGCCGGCGGCGTCGTGGAGTCCGGTCAGGCCCGCCGCGTCACGGCGGTGGGCGGAGACCGCCGGGTGCTGGGCCACGCCGGGAACGTTACCACCGAAGCCTCTTCGGCGGTGTTCCGACCGGGGCGTTCAGTATGCTGGCGGCCCGTGAGTACGCCCCGGTTCCTGACCCTGCCCTCCGGAGTGCGCCGGACGTTCGTCGAGACCTCCCGCGGGAGGTTCGCAGCCCTGGAGGCACTGCCCGGCTCCGGCGTGCCCGAACGGTGGCCGGCGCTGCTGGTGCCGGGCTTCACCGGGAGCAAGGAGGACTTCCTCTCGGTCCTGCAGACGCTCGCCACGGCCGGACGGCGCGTCCTCGCGGTCGACATGCGCGGCCAGTACGAGACCCCCGCCGGGACGGGCCCCGAGTCGTACACGCGCGCCGAGCTCGGCGCGGACGTGGCGGCCCTCGCCGCCGAGCTCGGCGCGGACGGCGACGTGCCGGTCCACCTGGTCGGGCACTCGTTCGGCGGCCTCGTGAGCCGGGAGGCGGTGCTCGCCCGGACGGCGCGGGTGGCGTCGTTCACGCTGATGAGCTCGGGTCCGGGCGCGCTGACCGGGCCGTCCGCCGACCGGGCCGTGCTGCTGCGCGACTCGATCCCGCAGCTCGGCATGGAGCAGATCTGGACGCTGGCGCTGGAGCCCGACGCGGTCCGCCGCGGCGTCCCGCCGAAGATCGTGGCCTTCCTCAAGGCCCGGTCGCTCGGCAGCTGCGAGACCGGCCTGATGACGATGGCGACCGAGCTGACGACCTGCCCCGACCGGGTGGACGAGCTGGCCAAGTTCATGGCCGAGGAGGGCCTGCGGACGCTCGTCCTGTACGGCGAGGACGACGACGTGTGGGACCCGCGCGTCCAGGCGGCCATGGCCGAGCGCCTCGGCGCGGAGAAGGTCGTGATCCCGAGCGCCGCGCACTCCCCGGCCGTGGACGCGCCGGAGACCACCGCCGCCGCGCTCACCGACTTCTGGTCGCTCGCCGAGCGCGCCCTCCGCTGAGCACGCCCTCCGCTGAGCGGGCCCTCCGCTGACGACCGTGCCCCCGCCACGCGCGAGGGACGACCGCTGATCCGCTGACCAGGACCGGCGTCGCCGGAGGCCGCCTCCACGCACCCCCGCTGACCGGGCCGAGCCAAGTAATGAAACACTTACTGAGGTTTGTCTCACCGGAGGTGCGTGATGGCGGCTACGGTCGTTCCCCCCGAAAGCGTCACCTGGCGCGTGCACATCGACCGGTCCATGTGGGTCGGCGGCGTCCGCGGCCTCATGCTGCAGGCCCTGCACCCGGTCGCGATGTGGGGCGTCTGGCAGAACTCCAACTTCCAGGAGGACCCGTTCGGGCGGCTCCAGCGGACCGCCGACTTCGTCGGCGCCGCGACGTTCGGCAGCCCGGCCGAGATCGAGGAGCTGGCGGCGCGCGTCCGCGGCATCCACCGCAGCCTGCGCATCCTGAACCACGACACCGGCCGGAAGGAGCGCCTGGACCAGCCCGAACTGCTGCGCTGGGTGCACTGCGCCGAGGTCCACTCCTACCTGGAGGTCGCGCGCCGGTCCGGGCTGCCCCTCACCGACGCGATGGCCGACCGCTACCTGGACGAGCAGCGCCACACGGCCACGTTCGTCGGCCTGCACGCCGAGGACGTCCCGGGCACCGTCCGGGAGATGGACGAGTACCTCCACGACATGCGCCCGGCGCTGCGCGTCACCGAGGAGGCCGCCGCGACCGTCCGGTTCCTGCTGTGGCCCACGCTGCCGGAGAACCTGCGGTTCCTCGCGCCCGGAAAGCCGGGCTACTTCCCGTTCGGCGCGCTCTGCTACTACTCGCTGCCCGCCTGGGCCCGCCGGATGTACGGCGTCCTGCCCGAAGTCCCCCAGCCCGCCGTCACCGCCGCGCTGCGTTCCTTCCGGACGGCCCTGAGCGCCGTTCCTGAGCGCCTGCACGACTACGCCTTCGCCAAGCCCACCCGCGACATGCTGGAGCGGGCTCGGCGGCGTCTGGCGGCCGAGGGCTACGACACCGGCCACGGCCTCTACGGCCTCCGCGACCCCCGCCGCTGGCCCGCCCGCCCCACGGCGTCGGCGGACGCCTGACACATCGGCGGAACGTCGGGACCGCACGACGTCAGGACCGCGGGACGGCGGGGCTCAGGGGCCTCCGCCGTCCCCGGCGGCGCCCGGTGCCGCGGTTCCCGTGCTCCCTTACTGGGACGGCTCGGCTTCGGCGGCGTCGAGGGCGGCCCAGGGGTCCTTGCGGGGTGCGGCCTGCTGCCCTTCGGGGCAGTGCCGGGAGAAGTCGCACCAGGCGCACAGGCTGCTCGGACGCGGCGGGAACAGCTCGTCCCACGGCGCGTGGTCGACCGGCGGGGCCTCCGCGGCGCGCGGACGCGGCACCCGGCGCGCCTTGTACGCCTCGTCGGCCGCGGACGCCTCGTCCGCGATCTGCTCGGCGCGCGTCACGTGCCGGCCGAGGGACTCCTCGGTGTGCTCCCAGACCGCGACCTCGCCGGACGGCAGATGGTGCAGCTCGACCCGGTTGCAGGGCTTGCGGAGCACGCGGGACGTGGCGACCGCGTAGAGCGCGAGGGCCAGCGAGCCGCGCGCGTCGTCGGCGCTGAGGACGTGCCGGCCGGTCTTGTAGTCGACGACGACCAGCTCACCGGAGCGCTCGTCCAGCCGGTCGATGCGTCCCGAGACCGCGAGCCGGGACGTGCGGGTCGCGACCGTCCGCTCGACGCCGACCGGCTCGTCCGCCGGGTCGATCCTGGCGACGTACCGCTCGACCATCTCGCGCGCCCGGGCCCGCCAGCGCGCGGCCTGCTCGCCGTCGCGGAACCCGTCGGTCAGCCAGCCGCGCAGCAGCAGCGTCCCGGCGGCCTCCGGCGTGCGCTCCCCGAGCGGGAGCTTCCACCAGTTCGCCAGGGCGTTGTGGACGCTCACGCCCACGCTGTTGTGCGCCCACCGCGGGCCCCTGGGCGGCGCCGGACGGTCCAGATAGGTCATCCGGTACCGGCGGGGGCAGTCCAGCCAGGCGTTCAGCCGCGACGGCGTGCAGGCGTAGAGCCGTCGCGGCATGTCCTCGAAGCCGAGCTGCTCCTGCTCCAAGGCGGTCCGCTACTCGTCGTCGCCCTCGGTGGCGAGCGCGCCCCAGCTCTCCCAGCGGGCGTCCTCGTCGCCGACGGTGGTCTCCTCGCCCTGGCCCGGCAGGACCCGCAGGTCCTTCGGCAGCGGGGTGAGCAGCGCGCCGATCGAGTTGAGCTGCTTGCGCAGGTCGTCGAAGGCGCCGCCGATCGAGCCCGGCCGGCCGCGGTGCAGGGTGTCGCCGGAGAACAGCACGCCGAGCTGCTCGCTGATCACGCTCACGCTGCCCGGGGTGTGCCCGGGGGTGTGCATGACCTCCAGCTGGACCTCGGCGATCTCGAAGACGCCGCCGTCCTCCAGCCAGATGTCGGGCTCCAGCGAGCGCAGCGCCTTGGCGTCGTCCTCGTCCTCCTCCTCGCGGGCGAGGCGGCCGAAGTAGTCGCGCCAGAGCAGCCGGTCGGCGCGGTGCAGGGCGATGGGGGCCCAGTTCTCCTCGTCCTCCTCGCCGGCCGCGGCGACCTCGAGCACCACGCTGAGGCGGTGCTCGTTGCCGTCGGTCAGCAGGACGGCCATGACCTCGCGGTCGCCGACCTCCTTGAGGATGGCCTCGGCGTCGTTCGCCGGGTCGATCACGATGACCTCTTCGTCGTCGCCGACGATGTAGGTGTTGGTCTCGACCTCGTACTCGGTGTCGTCCAGGGTCACCCGACCCGACGTCACCACCTGTTCGATGCGCGCGTCCACGCCCCGCACCCTACCGCGCCCCGCCCGCGCGGGCGACGAGCCGTTCGAACGCCTTCGGGTCGGTCGTCTCGCAACCGATCCGGTCGCCGCTCAGCTCGCCGTGGTCGTCGCTGGAGCCCGTCGCCGCCAGGCCCAGCCGGGCGGCGAGGACGCGCAGCGCGGCGCGGTCGTCCGGCTCGTGGCCGGGATGGTCGACCTCCACGCCGTCCAGGCCCGCCGCGGCCAGCCGGCCGATCACCTCGTCGTCGAAGACGTAGCCGCCGCGCCTGACGCGCGGATGCGCGAGGACCGACACACCGCCCGCGTCCCGCACCAGCCGGATGGCCTCCACCGGGTCGAGGGCGTAGCGGGAGACGTTGGCGCGGCCGTCCGTGCCGATCCAGTCGGCGGTGAACGCCTCGTCCATGGACGCGACGGTGCCCGCCTCGACCATGGCCCGGGCGATGTGCGGACGGCCGATGCGCGCGCCGGCCGCGATCCGCTCGACCTGCTCGACCGTGACGGACGAGCCGAGCTCGCGGAGCCGCGCGACCATCTCGCGGCCGCGGCCGTCCCGCGACTCCTGCAACCGCGCGAGTTCCGCGTCCAGCGCCGGATCGTCCGGGTCGAACAGGTAGCCCAGCAGGTGCAGGCTGCGCCCGCCCAGCGCGCAGGACAGCTCGATGCCCGGGACGAACTCCAGGCCGGGCGGCAGCGCGGCGCGCGCCTCGTCCCAGCCCCGCGTGGTGTCGTGGTCGGTCAGCGCCACCACGTCCAGCCCGGCCGCCGCCGCCCGGCGCACGACCTCGGCGGGCGGCCGCGTCCCGTCGGACACGCTGCTGTGGGTGTGCAGGTCGATCCGCATGCCCCGAGGCTATTGCCCGCCCCGGACATCGTCCGGCTGTCTCCGGCGGCTGTCCCGGAGCGGCCGCCGGGCGGTGCGCGGTCAGACGTCCAGGAGCGGGGAGGGGGCTCCGAACGGGACGTTGATCTCCATGCCGGGTTCGCGCAGGTCGAGCAGCGGCGGGCGTTCCAGCATCAGCGCCCCGGCGTCGGCGGGCCAGATCACCGTCCACAGCCACAGACCCTTCGCCTCGCCCACGTAGGCGGCCCGGTCCGGCTCGGACGGCACCGCCCACATCGACACGCCGTGACCGCCGGACGGCCCGTCCACCTCCAGCTTCACGTGCGGCGGACCGGCGTCGAAGCCCAGCCCCGGATCGGGGCCCGGCAGCCCGGCGAAGTGTGCGCCGAGCCCCACGCCCGGCTCCTCCGCCACCAGCAGCAGGTCCGCGGGACCGTGCAGCAGCCCCGGCCCGGCGAGCGCGACCGCCACGGCGCGCGCCCCGGTCCGCTCGTCGCCGGCGGTCGTGAACCCGGTGACCAGCCATCCCTTCGGCAGCGGCCAGGGCAGCCACACCGGCACCCGGGCGTCCCGCACGACCGCGGTGAGGCAGTCCTCGCTCGGCCGCTTGGCGGGTTGCCTGGGCAGGACGGCACCGTGCGCCGAGCACCACCAGTCGCTCGACCAGGCGTTCGGCGCACGCAGACTCCCGGCACAGCGCGGGCACATTGACTCTGCCCTCATAGCTATCCACCGTGTGCCCCGGTCCTCGCGGACGTCAAGGGGAGCCTGGTCAAATAAGTTCATGAGAGTGCCATGCGTGGGTGGAATCGTGCGGGACGGCCAGGACAGGCTCCTGCTGGTGCGGCGCGGGCGCCCGCCCGGCGAGGGCCTGTGGTCGGTCCCCGGCGGACGCGTCGAACCCGGCGAGTCCGACGCCGCCGCCGTCGCCCGGGAGCTGCTGGAGGAGACCGGGCTGGTCGTCTCCGTCGGCGCGCTCGCGGGCGTCGTTGAGCGCCCCGGCCCCGGCGACGTCACCTTCGTGATCCACGACTACGCCGCCACGGCCGTCGGCGGGACCCTCCAGGCGGGCGACGACGCCGCCGACGTCCGGTGGGTGCCGGTTTCCGAACTGGACGCCCTGCCGCTCACGCCGGGGTTGCTGGAGGCTCTGCGGGAGTGGGGGGTGCTCCCCCCGGCGACGCCTGCCCAGGCCACGAGCCGTCCTGCGGCCGATACGGCGGAGGGCCGTCCTGGGGCTGATACGGCGGAGGGCCGTCCTGGGACGCCGGGCCGTCGTGAGGCGTCGGATCGGTTCCGGGATTCGGGGCCGGCGAGTGGTCGCCGGGACGGTCGTCCTGCTTCGCCGGGGTCCGGTTCGTGACGCCCATCCGGCGGGCCAGCCAGGCGACGGCCAGGGCGTAGAGGGCGAGGGCCGCCACGTCCGCCAGCACCGGCAGGAACCCGACGCTGCCCTGGTCGAGGTCGAGCGTCCCGAGCGCGGCCGGGACGAGGAACGACATCAGGTTGTTGAAGGTGTGCACGGCCATCCCGGCCTCCAGGCCGCCCGTGCGGACGGCCAGCCAGCCGAGGATCGCGCCGAACATGAAGATGTCCACCGGGCCCCAGCCGGTGTAGTCGTGGCCGAGGGCGAACGCGCCGCCCGCGACCGCGATGCCCGGCCACGGCGTGCGCAGCACCCGGCTCAGCGCCCGCGCGACCGGCGCGGTGCGTCCCTCCAGCGTGTACGCGCCGACCGCCTGCACCAGCCAGCCGCGGAAGACGATCTCCTCGGCGGACGCCTGGAAAGGCACCAGCACGACCACGATCACGGCCGTGACCAGGAACTCTCCCCAGCCCACCCAGTGGCCGTCGTCCCCGCCGTCATCGCCGCCGAGCATCCCGGCCGCGACCGACAGCCCGAACGACACGGCCAGGAACGCCAGCGACAGCCCGCAGCAGACCAGCAGCCAGCGCCACCGGATCCGGCCCGTCACCGACAGCAGCGAGCCGGGGCGACGGCGCTGGATCCACCACGCCGCGAACCCGGCGACCGGGATCAGCAGCGCGAGCCCGGCCAGGTTGAAGACCAGGTCGGCGTTGGTGTCGCCGAAGATCGAGCCGTCCTCGCCCGAGTCGTCCAGGCTGTGCCCGGTCGCGGTCCAGACGATCGCCATCGGGATCATCAGGACGACCATCGCGACGATCGCCCCGCCCAGCACGAACAGCGACCCGACCAGGGGCCGCCACCAGCGGTTCCGCTCGGTCCGGGCGAGCTGGTGGTACCGCCTGCCGGGCGGCGGCTCGTCCGTCCACGGCTGCTTGACCTGCGGATACCCGTAGGGCTGCGGATACTGCCCGCCGTAGCCGTACCCGTAGGGATACGGGTGGGCGGGGGCCTGCTCCGGGTACCGCGGGTACTGGGGGTGCTGCGGCTGCCCCTGCGGGCCCTGCGGCCACTGGGCCTGCGGGCCCTGCGGCCACTGGGCCGGAGCCTGCGGCTGGGCCGGAGCCTGTGGTTGCGGCTGCGGTTGCGGGTGGTGAGGTTGTGGTGGCTCCTGGGATGGGCCGTCCTGCCGCGGCGGCCCACCGTCCGGCCGGGCCCAGCCGGACGGCTCCGGCTGCTGCGGCGAATCGGACGGCGGCGGTCCCGGATGCTGCGACACCTGCGTCTCCCCTGGTCAGCGGCAATATGGTCCCGGGACGATAGTAGGCGCGCACGGCTCCCGGAGCCCCGCCGGTGAGCCGATCTTCAGGAGGTTCGCAGCTGCGGCTCAGCTTTCCGGCGGCTCGAAGGACTTCGTCCGGGCGAGTCCGGCGGCGCGGCCCTTGGCGGCGATCACGAGCGCCATCTTCCGGGACGCCTCGTCGATCATCTCGTCGCCGAGCATGGCCGCGCCCCGGCCCTGCACGGACGTCGCGTGCTCGTAGGCGTCCAGGATGAGCTCGGCGTGGTCGTAGTCGTCCTGGGCCGGGGAGAACACCTCGTTGCCGGCGTCCACCTGGGACGGGTGCAGCACCCACTTGCCGTCGAAGCCGAGCGCCGCCGACCGCTGCGCCACGCGCCGGAACGCATCGACATCCCGCACGTTGAAATACGGTCCGTCGATGGCCTGCAGGCCGTGGGCGCGGGCGGCCAGCAAGATGCGCATGAGGATGTAGTGGTAGGCGTCGCCCTCGGTGTATCCGGGCGGCTGCTCGCCCACGACCAGGGTCCGCATGTTGATCGACGCCATGAAGTCGCCCGGTCCGAAGACGAGCGTCTCCAGCCGGGGCGAGGACGCGGCGATCGCGTCGATGTTCGTCATGCCCCGCGCGTCCTCGATCTGGGCCTCGATGCCGATGCGTCCGACCGGCAGGCCCGTCGCGCGCTCGATCTGGGTGACGAGCCGGTCGAGCCACTGGACGTGCGTGGCGTCCTGCGCCTTCGGCAGCATGAGGCAGTCGAGGTTCGCGCCGGCGCCCTCGACGACCTCGATCACGTCCCGGTAGGCGTGCGGGGTGTCCAGGTCGTTGATCCGGACCACCCGGACCTTGCCGGTCCAGTCGCCCTCGTTCAGCGCCGCGACGATGTTCTTGCGCGCGTCCGCCTTGGCCGAGGGCGCGACCGCGTCCTCCAGGTCGAGGAAGATCTCGTCCGCGGGAAGCCCCTGCGCCTTCTCGATGAAGCGCGGATTGCTGCCGGGGACGGCGAGGGTGGTACGTCGCGATCGCATGGCGCGGATGCTACCCAGACCCTCCCGGTGTGAGACGCTGGCGGCATGGGTGATACGCGATCGGCCCTGATCGAGGAGGCCCTCAAGAAGTCCGGCATGCTGTGGCTGGTCCTCTCGGGGTCGCCCCAGCCGCACGCCGCCTGGCACGTCTGGCATGACGGCTCGGCGTACGTGCTCACCGGGGGCGAGGGCGAGCAGCCCCTCCCCGGCCTGCCGGACGCGACCCGCGCGAAGGTGATGGTCCGCAGCAAGGACAAGGGCGGCCGGCTCATCACGTTCACCGCCGCCGTGGAGATCGTCGAACCGGGCACCGAGCTCTGGGACGAGATCACCCCGGTCATGGCGAAGGAACGGCTCAACGCGCGCTCGCACGAGGGCCAGGCCGGGACGTGGGCCACCGAGTCCTGGATCGTCCGGCTGACTCCGACCGAGGAGGTCCAGGAGGCGCCGGGCGAGTACGACGACTCCTACGCCACGGTCCGTCCGGTGCCGACCCCGGCGACGACGGCGGGAACACCGCCGCGGATGTTCGGCGCCCGCCGCCGCGCCGACCGCTGAGCCCTCCCTCGCGCTGACGGCCGAGCGGCCCAACGGCCGAGCGGCTCAGCCGCCGAAGGTGCGCCCGTCCCGGACGGCGTGGAGCTTGTCCGGGTTGCTCACCATGTGGACGGTCGAGATCAGGCCGTCCTCGTCGGTCGTGACGCTGATCGTGCCGAGCAGGCGGCCCCCGCCCTCCATGATCAGCCCCGGCGCGCCGTTGATCTCGGCCCAGCTGAGCCGCCACTCGCCCACCGGGACGCCCTGCCACGGCCGCCCGGTCACCGCGAGGAGGAACCGCACGAACTTGTCCCGGCCGTGGATGACGCGCAGCGCCGCGCGGACCTTGCCGCCGCCGTCCGTCCAGAGCGTGACGTCGGGCGCGAGGACGGCCATGAGCCGGTTGATGTCGCCGCCGACCGCCGCCTCCAGGAAGCGGTCGACGGCGGCGCGGCGTTCGTCCGCGGGCGCGTCGAAGCGGGGGCGCGACGGCCGCCGTCCGACTTCCAGCCTGGTCTTTCACGAGCAAGGGAGTGGGTG
>NZ_JBFAOF010000110.1:0-13180 GCF_040675125.1 Spirillospora sp. NPDC049652
TGGTCGAGCCGCACCGGCGCCTACAGCGAGGCAGCTGGGGGGTGCCCGCGGGGGGCGCGGGGGGGGGGGGCGCGCGGCGTGTGGGGGGGGGGGGGGGGGCCGGCGGGGGGGGGGGGGCGGGGACGAGCTCCCGGTCGTCCCGTCCCGCGTCCCGGCCGCGGGCCCGGCCCGCTCAGTCGACTTCCGGCGACACCGCGGCCTTGGCGACCACGTCGGTCTCCGACACCGTGGTGTTCTCCGGGAAGTGGCAGGCGGCCATGTGCCCCGGCGACAGCTCGACCAGCGGCGGCTCGACCTGCTTGCAGATGTCCTGCGCCTTCCAGCAGCGGGTGTGGAAGCGGCAGGCGGGCGGCGGGTCGAGGGGGCTCGGCACGTCGCCCTGCAGCCGGATCCGCTCCCGTCCCTCGCGCTGGGCGGGGTCGGGGATCGGCACCGCCGACAGCAGCGCGTTGGTGTAGGGGTGCATGGGACGCTCGTACAGGTCGTCCCGGTCGGCGATCTCGACCAGCTTGCCGAGGTACATGACCGCGACCCGGTCGGAGATGTGCCGGACGACCGACAGGTCGTGCGCGATCACCACGTAGGTGAGGTCGAGCTCGTCCTGCAGGTCCTCCAGCAGGTTCACGACCTGCGCCTGCACCGACACGTCCAGCGCCGACACCGGCTCGTCCGCGACGATCAGCTTCGGCTTGAGCGCCAGCGTCCGGGCGATGCCGATGCGCTGCCGCTGGCCGCCGGAGAACTCGTGCGGGTAGCGGTTGTAGTGCTCGGGGCTGAGCCCGACCAGCTCCAGCAGCTCCTGGACGGCCTTCTTGACGCCGTTCTCGGTCTGGATGTTCTGCAGCCGGAACGGCGCCCCGACGATCGCGCCGACCGTCTTGCGCGGGTTCAGCGACGAGTACGGGTCCTGGAAGATCATTTGGATGTCCCGCCGGAGCGGGCGCATCCGGCCCTGGGAGTACCGGGTGATGTCGTGGCCCTCGAAGGAGATCTTCCCCGACGTGGAGTCCAGCAACTTCATGATCATCCGGCCGGTGGTGGTCTTGCCGCAGCCCGACTCGCCCACCAGGCCGAGCGTCTCGCCCTTGTGCACCGAGAAGCTCACCCCGTCGACCGCCTTGACGGTGGCGACCTGCCGGCGCAGCAGCCCGGCGGTCACCGGGAAGTGCTTGCGCAGGTCGGTCACTTCGAGCAGGGGCTCGCCCGTGCGCGCGGTGCCGCCGGCCGGCGAGGCCACGGCGCCCTCGGCGCCCGCTGGGCTCTGCGATGTGCTCACGTTGTCTCCGCGATCGTGCTAGGGGGGAGCGGGTCCCCCGGGTGTGCGCCGGTCTCCACGGGCAGGGCACGCCGGGCCGGTCCGGCCCAGGCGTGCGCCGTGCGCGCGGTCACAGCTTCGGCCGGATCTCGTCGGTGAAGATCTGCCGCCGCCGGTCCGTCGGCAGGTGGCAGGCCACCATGTGCCCCGGCCCGGTCTCCCGCAGCTCCGGCCGGTCGGCGGTGCTGCGCCCGTCGGTCTGGTCGGAGTAGGGGCAGCGCGGGTTGAAGGCGCACCCCGACGGGAGGTTGATCAGGCTGGGCGGAGATCCCGGGATCGGCTGGAGCCGCTCGCTGCGCAGCCGGTCCAGTCGCGGCATCGACCCGAGCAGGCCCCAGGTGTAGGGGTGCTCCGGCTCGTGGAACACCTCGGTGGCGGTGCCCCGCTCGATGCACCGGCCGCCGTACATGACCAGCACGTCGTCGCTCAGCTCCGCGGTCACGCCCAGGTCGTGGGTGATCATGATGATCGCGGAGTTGAACTCCTGCTGCAGGTCCCGGATCAGGTCCAGGATCTGCGCCTGCACCGTCACGTCGAGCGCGGTGGTCGGCTCGTCGGCGATCAGCAGCTCCGGGTCGCACGACAGCGCCATGGCGATCATCGCGCGCTGGCGCATGCCGCCGGAGAACTGGTGCGGGTAGTCGTCCACCCGCTTGTCCGGCTTCGGGATGCCGACGCGGCCGAGCATGTCGATCGCGTGCTTGCGCGCGACCGACTTCGACACGTCGTTGTGCACCCGGTACGCCTCGATGATCTGCGCGCCGACGGTGTAGAAGGGGTGCATCGACGACAGCGGGTCCTGGAAGATCATCGCCATCTTCCGGCCGCGCTGCTTGCGGACCGTCTCCTCGGGCGCCGACACCAGCTCGGTGCCGTCCAGCCAGATCTCGCCGGAGACCCGGGCGTTGCGGCGGTTGTGCAGGCCGAGGATGCCGAGGCTCGTCACCGACTTGCCGGAGCCGGACTCGCCCACGATGCCGAGGGTCTTGCCGCGCTCCAGCTTGAACGACAGGCCGTCGACGGACTTGACCACGCCGTCGTCGGTCGGGAAGTGGATCTTGAGGTCGCGCAGTTCCAGGAAGGCCGTGGACGGCGCGGAACCGGCCGCCACCTCCGCCGGCCCGCCGTTCAGGATCTCCGCGGGACGCTTGGCGTCGCTCATCAGCCCAGCCTCACTCTCGGGTCGATGACCGCGTACAGCATGTCCACGATCAGGTTCGCCACCACGATGAACAGCGCGGCGACCAGGGTCACGCCGAGGACCACGGGCAGGTCGTTGCCGGTGATGCCGTCGATGGACAGCTGGCCGAGCCCGGAGATGCCGAAGGTGTGCTCGGTCAGCACCGCGCCGCCGAGCAGCAGGCCGAGGTCCATGCCGAAGATCGTGAGAATGGGGGTCAGGGTCGAGCGCAGCGCGTGCTTGGTGATGACCGTCCGCTCCGGCAGGCCCTTGGCGCGCGCGGTCCGGATGTAGTCCTCGCCGAGCGTCTCGAGCATGCCGGCGCGGGTGAGCCGCGCGTAGGTCGCCGCGTAGAGGAACGCCAGCGTGATCCACGGGAGGATCAGCGACTGGAACCACATCCCCGGGTTCTGCGTGAACGGCACGTAACTGCCGCCGCCGGGTAGCAGGTCCAGTTTGTAGGAGACGAACGCTAGGGAGATCAGGCCGGTGAAGTAGATCGGCAGCGAGACGCCGCCGAGTGCGACGATCATCGCCGCGCGGTCCCACAGGCTGCCGCGCTTGAGCGCCGAGAGGACGCCGACCGACACACCGGAGATCAGCCAGATCACCGCGGCGCCCGCGGCGAGCGACAGCGTCGCCGGCGCGCGGTCCTCCAGCTGCGGCAGGACGGCCTGGTTGTTCTTGAACGAGTAGCCGAAGCACGGCGAGGAGCAGTGCTCGACGGTGGGACCGTTGTTGAAGTCCTGCCCGACGACGACGCCCTTGACCCACTTGCCGTACTGGACCCAGATGGGCTTGTCCAGGTTGAGCCGGTGCTTGGTCTGCTGGATCGCCTCGGGCGTGGGGGCCTTGCCGACGAAGGAGGCGGCGAGCTGGTCGTTGCTCTGCCCGGCGAGCTTCGGGATGCCGAAGAAGATGCCGAACACCACCACGCTGACGATCATCAGCATGAGGACGGCCCCGATGACGCGTCTGATGAGATATGCGAACACAATGCGCGGCACCGCCCGCCGACCGGAGTTGACCGGTGGGTCACCTCCGGTCGGCGGGCGTCGCCTTCACCTGCCTTCAGGAACTTCGAGTAGCGGGGCCGCTACTACTTCTTGACACCCAGGTTCAGGTAGTCGTACATGCCGCCGTAGCCCTGGCTGATGCCGACGTTGGTCAGGTTGTTCGGACGGTAGAGCAGAGCCTTGGCGTAGATGATCGGGATGTCGACCGCGTCGTCCATCGCCATCTGGTCGATCTGGCCGTAGATCTTCGCGCGGGCGTTCTTGTCGACGTTGCCGATCGCGTCGTCGAACGCCTTGTTGATCGCCGGGTTGTTCTCCTCGGGCAGGTTGTTGCCGCCGGAGGGCTTGATCGCCCGGCCGTCGAGGATCTGCGAGAGGAAGCCGTAGCCGGTGGGCCAGTCGGCGGACCACGCCATCAGCATGATGCCGACGCCGTTCTTGTGCACGAACTCGGGGGCGCCGACGTACTTGTTGAAGTAGTCACCGGCCGGGTACTGCACGATCTCGGTGGTGATGCCGGCGGCCTTCAGACCCTGCTGCATGGCCTGCGCCATGGCGACTTCCTTCGGCCGGTCGGACCGGGCCGAGATCTTGGTCTTGAAGCCGTTCGGCTGGCCGCACTGCTGCAGCTCCGACTTGGCCTTGGCGATGGTCTGGTCGTCCAGGCCGCCGCCCTGCTTGTAGGTCTGCGGGTACTTGTCGAACTTGGTGTACCCGACGATGCCCGGAGGCAGGATGGTCGTGGCGACCTCGCCACCGGCCAGCGGACCGCCGTAGGCGGACTGCATGGCGACCTTGTCCGTGGCGTACTGCACGGCGCGGCGGCAGTGCACGTTGTCCAGCGGCTTGACGTGGAGGTTCATCGACGCGAACCGCAGGTAGCCCTGCAGCGGGTTGTCGGTGTTGGCCTTCTTGGTCTGGTCGGTCAGCAGCTTGCCCTGCGTACCGGCCTGGACGCCCACGCCCGCGGCGTCGACGTCGAGCGAACCGGCCAGCAGGCGGTTGTCGATGTCGTCACCGGACTGCTTGAGCTGCAGGGTGATCTTGTCCGGCAGCGCCTTGCGGATCGGGTCGGTGCTCTTGTCCCAGTTGGGGTTGCGGGACAGGACCATCGACTTGCCGCGCTCGTACGAGTCGACCTTGTACGGGCCGGACGAGACGATCTTCTGCTCGTACTTGAGGCCGCCGTCCTTGGCCTGCGGCACCGGGATCGTCTGCGCCATCGCGACCAGGTAGTCGAACTCCGCGAACGGCTTCGACAGCTTGAAGGTGATGGTGCTGTCGTCCGGGGTCTCGATGGACTTCAGGCCCTCGGGGCTCTTGTCCTTGTACGGACCCTTGTAGGGCGTGGGGTTGTCCTGGAGGTAGGCCTTGAAGTACTTCGGGCCCAGCTGGAGCTCGTCGGTGAAGTTGGAGCGCTCGACGGCGTACTTGACGTCCTTGGACGTGACGGGCGTGCCGTCGTCGAACTTCACCCCCGAACGCAGCTTGTAGGTCCAGGTCTTGCCGTTGTCCGGGGTCTGACCCGGGCCCTGCGCCAGGTCGGGGATGACCTGGTTGCTGTCCGGGCCGGCCGACGGCTTGAAGGTCAGCAGGCCACGGCCGTACAGGCGGACGAAGTTCTGCGACCAGGCGTAGTAGGTGTTGCCCGGGTCCGGCGAGTCGAAGTCGTCGGAGATCGCGAAGCGGAGCTCGCCGCCCTTCGTGTCCGACGCGTTGATCACCTTGTCGACGGCCGCGTTGTAACCGGCGCCGTTCTTGCTGTCCCCGCCACCGCCGCCGCAAGCGGCCAGGCCAGTGGTGGCGACCAGGCCGACAGCGACTGCTGCGAATGGTCTGATCTTCTTCATGTGCAGGCGCACCCCTTCACTTGAGGGTTAAACCCGGTGTCACTTAGCCCGGGGGTCGAGAGCGTCCCGGAGCCCGTCACCGAGGAGGTTGAAGGCCAGGACGGTAATGAAGATGGCCATGCCGGGCACGACCATGAACCAGGGGGCCGCGCTGTAGATCGGCACGGCCTCGGACAGCATGTGCCCCCACGACGCGGTCGGCGGGTTCACACCGACACCGAGGAACGACAGCGCCGCCTCGAACAGGATGTTGGTCGGGATCAGCAGGGTCGAGTAGACCAGGATCGGCGCGACCAGGTTGGGCAGCAGCTCCTTGAACAGGATGTAGCCCGGCTTGGCGCCCATGCTGCGGGCGGCGTCCACGAACTCGCGCTCGCGGAGCGACAGCGTCTGCCCGCGGATGATGCGGCCGATGTAAGGCCAGTTGAAGAAGCCGATCACGAAGATCAGCACGCCGATGCGCAGGTTGTTGCCCTCGAGCCCGAATGCCGGGGTGGTGCCCACGACGCCGACCAGGGCGATCGCGAACAGCAGCAGCGGGAAGGCGAGGAACACGTCCATCGTCCGGCTGATCACGGTGTCGACCCAGCCGCCGAAGTAGCCGGCCGTGATGCCGAAGAACGTGCCGATGACGACCGACAGGACCGTCGCCAGGAACGCCACGAGCAGCGAGATCCGCGCTCCGTAGACGATCCGGGAGAGCATGTCGCGGCCGGTGCCGGGCTCGACGCCCAGCAGGTGGTCCCCGCTGATGCCGGAATGCCAGATGCCGCCCTTGGGGCGGTTGAACGTCGGGTCGACCAGGCCCTGGTGGTAGGTCAGGGGGTCCTGCACCAGGAACGGCCCGACGATCGCGGTCAGGATGAGCAGGATGATCACGACCCCGCCCCCCAGTGCCACCTTGTCGCGCTTGAGCCGCAGCCAGGCGATCTGCCCGAGCGAACGGCCCTGGATGGCCTTGCTCTCGACGCCGGCGAGAACGGCATCCGGCTGGGCCTCCTGTTGCGCCCCGGTCGCCTCGATCGGTGCGGTCACGCTCCGTACCTCCTACTTATGGGCCACACGCCCGCGGCGGGCGCCGCGCGGCAGCGGAGATCGTCCGCTGTTCGTGCCCGTTTCACCGCGTTTGCTGGAGGGAAAACTAGTGCTTCGGCCACGACTGTCCATCCGAGAAGCCGCCGATGCCAGTACCCGTATCTGACTTGTGATCTCGTCGTCATCTAGGGCAGACGTGAGATGGACAACAGATCGGACGAAAGTGCCCAGATCGTACGATTCCCCCCACGGGTGCAGGCAAGTCAAACGGGGCTCCGACCGGCAAGCTTTATCGGACCGAGTCCGTTTTGAGATGAATCATCCGCGGCCTCGGCCGCCCGGACGCCAAAACGACGGGGCACGCCTCCCAGGGAGACGCACCCCGTCGTGAACCGCCAGGTCACACCGGCACCATCGGCCCCGCCCCGCGCTCGGACGGGATCGCGGCCCGGACGCGGCGGCCGGACCGTCCGGCCCGGGCCCCCGCGGCCCGGCTACTTGATGCCGCGGTTGCGCAGAATGTCCTCGATCTCGGCCAGATCCGGGTCGACCGCCGTCGGCGCGGGGCCGCCCACGGCGCCCTTCGGCGCCTTCCCGGCCCCCGCCTGCTTGCCGCCGGACGCCTTCCGGGCGGCCTTCCCGCCGTCACCCTCGGTCACCGAACGGCGGCTCAAAGCCGCCCCGGACGCCAGGTAGAGGACGACCGCGAGCCCGGCGACCGCCACGCCCGCCCACTTCATCGGGCTGAACACCAGGTCGGCGAGGAACGGGGTCACCCCGGTCATCGACGCGGCCAGCGGGATCAGCGACAGCGCCGCCCCGCGCGCGCCGGAGGCCGCGCCCCTGCGCCGGTACACACCCCAGCTGGCGACCAGGCCGACGAGGGTCACCCCCAGACTGATCGCGAAAATCACTGCGTCGCTCATGACGGCCCCCAGGCTCGGTCGTGCTGCTCTCGCGTCCCATCCTCACACGCCGGACGGCGGGTGGGTCTCCTCCCCTTGGACGGTTTGTCCCTGATCACGGCTCCTCCTCGGGCGCGATCCGCCTCCGGGGCGCGTCAGGGTCACCCCGGGGACCCCGGCCCTCTCGGGGATCTTCGGGTGCCCCGCGTCTCAAGTCCCCCGGGCGCCCCAGATCCCCCGAGCCGTCAGGGTTTCCGCGGGCGCGCGGCGGCGCGCGCGGGGATGCCGAGCGGCTGAGAGCGTCGCTCAGCCGTTCGAAGGCGCGGAGGCGAACCCCAGGACGATTCGGGGTGAAAGCCGCGTGTCAGGCGAACAGGGAGCGCAGGAACGGCACGTCCACGTCCTCCAGGGACGCCACGACCGTGCGGCGCGGCGCCGCGCCCAGCGCGACCACGCCGGGCACCGCGACCGTCCGGCAGCCCGCCGCCTCCGCGGACGCCAGCCCGCTCGGGGAGTCCTCCAGCACCGCGCAGCGCGCCGGGTCGACGCCGAGGCGCGCGCAGGCGGTCAGGTACGGCTCGGGGTGGGGCTTGGTGCGGGACACCTCATCCCCGGCGAGCGTCAGGTCGAAGTGGTCGCGGCCGATGCCGTCGAGGGCCGGTTCGAGCAGCGCGCGGTGGCTGGAGGTGACCAGCGCGGTCGGCAGGCCGGCCGCGCGGACGTCGGTGAGCAGTTCCTTGGCGCCCGGCAGCAGCGGCACGTTGGTGCGCATGCGCTCGACCATCCCCGCCAGCAGCGTCCGCCCCACCTGCTCGGCCGGGACACCGCTCCCGGCCCGGCGGACCATGTAGTCGGACGCGACCGCGAGGTTCCCGCCGACCAGGTTCTCCTGGTCGGCGTGCGTCCAGACGCCGCCGAGGGACTCCATCACCTCGGACTCGACCTCGAACCACAGCCGCTCGGAGTCGATGAGGGTGCCGTCCATGTCGAACAGCACCGCCTGCGGATCACCCTGTACGCCCAGCCCCACGCCGTCTGACCTCCCTTGGCCTCGATCATCCAGGTTAGGTGAGACGACGCGTCCCGCCGAATCGCGCCTCGGGCGGCCCGCGGCGGGCCGGCCGGGCCGCCGCACAGCGGACCGCCCGGCCTGCGCGCCGGCGGATCAGGTGTTGAAGTACTTCGCCTCGGGGTGGTGGACGACCAGCGCGTCCGCCGACTGCTCGGGCGCGAGCTGCAGTTCCTCCGAGAGGGTCACCCCGATCCGCTCCGGCTCGAGCAGCCGCACGAGCTTGGTGCGGTCCTCCAGGTCGGGGCAGGCGGCGTAGCCGAAGGAGTAGCGGGCGCCCCGGTAGCCGAGCTTGAAGAAGTCCTCGACGTCGCCGGAGTCCTCGCCGCCGAAGCCCAGCTCGGCGCGGATCCGGGTGTGCCAGTACTCCATCAGCGCCTCGGTGAGCTGCACCGACAGGCCGTGCAGCTCCAGGTAGTCGCGGTAGGCGTTCTTGGCGAACAGCTCCCCGGTCGCCTCGGCGATCTTCGACCCGACCGTGACCAGCTGGAACGCGGCCACGTCGGTCTCGCCCGACTCGCGGGAGCGGAAGAAGTCGGCCAGGCACAGGTGCCGGTCGCGGCGCTGGCGCGGGAAGGTGAACCGCTCCCGGTCCGAGCCGTCCTCGTTGAGGATGACCAGGTCGTTGCCCTCCGACACCGCCGGGTAGTAGCCGTACACGACGGCGGCCTCGATCAGGCCCTCGGTCTGGATGCGGTCGAGCCACATCCGCAGCCGCGGCCGTCCCTCGGTCTCGACGAGCTCCTCGTAGGACGGCCCGTCGCCGCCGCGCGCGGGCTTCAGCCCCCACTGCCCCATGAAGGTGGCGCGCTCGTCGAGGAACGCGGCGTAGTCGGCGAGCGAGATGCCCTTGACGATGCGGTCGCCGAGGAACGGCGGCTTCGGCAGCGCGTTGTCGGCGGCGACGTCGGAGCGGGCGGGCATGTCCTCGGGCTCGGTGACCTTGAGGGTCGCGCCCTTGCGCACCCGCCGCTCGCGCAGGGGCGGCAGGGCCGCGCCGTCCACGCCGCGCTTGACCGCCATGAACGCGTCCATGAGCCGCAGCCCCTCGAACGCGTCGCGGGCGTAGCGGACCTGGCCGTCGAACAGGTCGGCGAGGTCCTGCTCGACGTAGGCGCGGGTCAGGGCGGCGCCGCCGAGCAGCACCGGCCAGTTGCCGGCGAGGCCGCGGCTGTTCAGCTCCTCCAGGTTCTCCTTCATGATCACCGTGGACTTCACCAGCAGCCCGGACATGCCGATCACGTCGGCGCGGTGCTCCCGCGCGGCGTCCAGGATCGCCGACATCGGCTGCTTGATGCCGATGTTCACGACCTCGTAGCCGTTGTTGGACAGGATGATGTCGACGAGGTTCTTGCCGATGTCGTGGACGTCGCCCTTCACCGTCGCCAGGACGATGCGGCCCTTGCCGCCGTCGCCCTCGACCTTCTCCATGTGCGGTTCGAGGTAGGCGACCGCGGTCTTCATCACCTCGGCCGACTGGAGCACGAACGGCAGTTGCATCTGGCCGGAGCCGAACAGCTCGCCGACGGTCTTCATGCCGTCCAGCAGGACGTCGTTGACGATCTCCAGGGCGGGCCGCTGGGTGAGCGCCTCGTCCAGGTCGGCGTTCAGGCCGTCCAGCTCGCCGTCCACGATGCGGCGCTTGAGCCGCTCCCACAGCGGCAGCCCGAGCAGCTCGGCGGCCCGGTCGGCCTTCATCGCGGCGGTGTCGACGCCCTCGAACAGCTCCATGAAGCGGTGCAGCGGGTCGTAGCCGTCGCCACGCCGGTCGTAGATCATGTCGAGCGCGACCTTGCGCTGCTCCTCCGGGATCCGGTTCATCGGCAGGATCTTGGAGGCGTGCACGATCGCCGAGTCGAGCCCGGCGTCGGCGCACTCGTGCAGGAACACCGAGTTCAGCACGATGCGGGCGGCGGGGTTCAGGCCGAACGACACGTTCGACAGGCCGAGGGTGGTCTGCACGTCCGGGTGGCGGCGCTTCAGCTCGCGGATCGCGTCGATCGTCTCGACCGCGTCCCGGCGGGACTCCTCCTGGCCGGTGCCGATGGTGAAGGTCAGGGTGTCGATGACGATGTCGCCGACGTCCATGCCCCACTCGGAGGTCAGGTACTCGATGAGCCGGACCGCGATCTCGACCTTCTTCTCGGCCGTGCGCGCCTGTCCCTGCTCGTCGATGGTGAGGGCGACGACGGCCGCGCCGTGCTCCCTGACGGCCGGCATCAGCCGCGCCATCCGGGAGTCGGGTCCGTCGCCGTCCTCGAAGTTCACCGAGTTGATCAGGGCGCGGCCGCCGAGCATCTCCAGGCCCGCGACGATCACGTCGACCTCGGTGGAGTCGAGCACGATCGGCAGCGTGGAGGCGGTCGCGAACCGGAACGCCAGCTCCTTCATGTCCGCGACGCCGTCCCGGCCGACGTAGTCGACGCACAGGTCGAGCATGTGCGCGCCGTCGCGGGCCTGGTCGCGGGCGATCTTCACGCAGTCGTCCCAGCGGCGCTCCAGCATCGCCTCGCGGAAGGCCTTGGAGCCGTTGGCGTTGGTGCGCTCGCCGATCGCCAGGTAGGAGGTGTCCTGCCGGAACGGGACGTGCTGGTACAGGGAGGCGGCGCCGGCCTCGTGCCGGGGGCGGCGCGGGGCGACCTCGCGGCCGCGGACCCGCTCGACGACCTTCGCCAGGTGCTCGGGGGTGGTGCCGCAGCAGCCGCCGACCAGCGACAGGCCGAACTCGCGGGTGAAGGTGTCGTGCGCGTTCGCCAGCTCGTCCGGGGTGAGCGGGTAGCGGGCGCCGTCGGAGGTCAGCTCGGGCAGGCCCGCGTTCGGCATGCAGCTCAGCCCGATGCGGGCGTGCCGGGCCAGGTAGCGCAGGTGCTCGCTCATCTCGGCGGGGCCGGTCGCGCAGTTCAGGCCGATCAGGTCCAGGCCCATCGGCTCGAGCGCGGTGAGCGCCGCGCCGATCTCCGAGCCCATCAGCATCGCGCCGTTCTGCTCGATGGTGACCTGGCCGATCAGGACGGTGTCCGCGCCGGCGGCGTCGATGGCGCGGCGGGCGCCGATCAGCGCGGCCTTGGCCTGCAGCAGGTCCTGGCAGGTCTCGACGAGGATGGCGTGCGCGCCGCCCTCGATGAGGCCCTCGGCGTTGCGGTGGTAGGCGTCGCGGAGCTCGGCGAACGGGACGTGCCCGAGGGTCGGGAGCTTGGTGCCGGGGCCGACCGAGCCGATCACCCAGCGCGGCCGGTCCGGGGTGCTGAACTCGTCGGCGACCTCGCGGGCCAGCCGCGCGCCCGCCTCGGCCAGCTCGAAGATCCGCTCGGTGATGTCGTACTCGCCGAGGTTGCCGAGGTTGGCGCCGAAGGTGTTGGTCTCGACGCAGTCGACGCCGGCCTCGAAGTAGGCGCGGTGGACCGACCGGACGATGTCGGGGCGGGTCACGTTCAGGATCTCGTTGCAGCCCTCGTGCCCCTGGAAGTCGTCCAGCGTGGGGCCGGCGTCCTGGAGCATCGTTCCCATGCCCCCGTCGGCCACGACGACGCGTTCTTTCAGGGCCTGGCGCAGGGAAGCCGCGGTGGGAGTGCTCATGGTGACAAACCTTATCGGGCCGGGCTCCCCGCGCCGTCGGCCGTCCCCGTCCCGCCCCGTGACGGATGGGTGATCGGAACGCTAACGTTCCGCCAGTGCCTACCAACGGGTAACGCGCCCGGCCCGCCGGCGCGCGGGCCCGGACGACGACCGCCGCGGGCGACGCGCGCCCCCGGCCGCGACAGCAGGGAGCCGCCGTGAGCGCCTACCGGACCATCCTCGTCGGGACCGACGGGTCGGACACCTCGTTCCGCGCGGTCGACCGCGCCGCGGCGCTCGCCGCCGCCACCGGCGCGATGCTGCTGCTGGCGACCGCCTACAACCCGATGCCCGAGCGGCAGCGGCTGACGGCCGCCGACCAGCTCGGCGACCTGGCCTACAAGGTGCAGGGCTCCACCCCGGCCGAGGACGCGCTGCGCGCCGCCCGGGAGCGGGCCGTGGCGCAGGGCGCGACCGACATCGACCAGGTCGCCGTGGAGGGCGACGCGGTGGACGTGATCGCGCGGATCGCGAAGGACCGCGCGGCCGACCTGGTCGTGGTCGGCAACCGGGGCCTCAACAGCCTCGCCGGCCGGATCCTCGGGTCGGTGCCCGCGAACCTGTCGCACCGCTCCCCCGTCGACGTGCTGATCGTGCACACCACGGACGGGAAGTGACCCGATCGTGACGCTTCCGGGCCCGCCGGGCGGGGCCCGGCGAGGTCTGGGGCGGCGGGGGGTGGGTAGTTCTCGGTCAGGACGTAGGCTGACAGCCACCGATCATGAGCGGGGCCCCCGGCCCCCGGGAATGGACGGTCCCCCGGTGACGCTGTAGAGGGCGTCGGAAGGAGGCAGCGCGTGATCGAGCTAGAAGGCGTTCCGGAGCTGGTCGATCCGGTCGTGGTGGCCGCCTTTGAGGGGTGGAACGACGCGGGCGAGGCGGCCAGCGGGGTGATCACCCACCTGGAGAGCGTCTGGGACGCGACGCCGATCGCCGAACTGGACCCCGACGACTACTACGACTTCCAGGTCACCCGGCCGATGGTCGAGATGATCGACGGCGAGACCCGCGGCATCTCCTGGCCCACCACCCGCGTCTCCCGCGCCCGGCTGCCCTCGGGCCGGGACGTGGTGCTGATCCACGGCATCGAGCCGAACATGCGCTGGCGGGCGTTCTGCCGCGAGATCGTCGACAAGATCCACGAGCTGGGCGCGCGGCAGGTGGTGCTGCTCGGCGCGCTGCTCGCCGACGCCCC